>JAIOSZ010000241.1 GCA_021107335.1 Desulfuromonadaceae bacterium
TCCTTGACCGCGAGCCTCTTTTTCATGAATCGATGGTGGAGTTTTTTGAATGGGCCGCCGATTACTATTGTCACCCCCTCGGAGAAGTGATTCGGACCGCCTTGCCGGCTGGGTTGAGCGGTGCGGGGCAGGGGCCGGCAATCCTTAGCGAGCGGTTTTTTACCCTGCTTCTGGAAAAAACAGAGCCCCGAGGAGTAAAGCAACGGGCCATCGTGGACTTTTTACGACAGCACGGCGCCACCTCCCAGGGGCAGCTCAAAGAGCAGTTCGGCGATGTTTACAGTAGTCTCAAGCGCCTGGTGGAGCAGGGGTTTGTCTCTGAAGAGAGCAGAGAAAGGCAACGGGATCCTTTCGCCGCCGTACCGCTGACCGCCGATGTCCCGGTCGTGCCAGCGGCCGGGCAGTTGGCAGCCTTGCAGGCCACCGAAGAGGCCCTGGCCAGCGCTGCCTTTCGGCCGATGCTGCTGCATGGCGTGACTGGCAGCGGCAAGACGGAAGTCTACTTGCGCGCCGTACAGCAGGCTTTACGGCTCGGACGCAAGGCGCTAGTGCTGGTGCCGGAAATTGCGTTGACCCCCCAGTTGGTCGGGCGCTTCCGAGCCCGCTTCGCCGCCGAAGGAGCGAGGCTGGCTGTGCTTCACTCGGGGTTGTCCGATGGCGAGCGTTACGATGCCTGGCGTACTGTGGCTCGCGGGGAGGCCGATATCGTCATCGGTGCTCGGTCAGCGATCTTTGCCCCCCTAGAAGGGCTGGGGATTATTGTGGTCGATGAAGAACACGAGGGCAGTTACAAGCAGGGGGACGGGTTTCGCTATCATGCTCGGGATCTGGCCCTGTTGCGGGGGCAGATGTTGGGGGCGACCATATTGCTGGGTAGTGCCACTCCGGCGCTAACCACCTTCTATCGGGCGCAGCAGGGGCAGACCGAATATCTGCCCTTGGCTGATCGGATTATGGGGCGACCGCTACCGGCGGTGGAACTGATCGATCTGTCCGAGCAGCGTCCCGAAGGCGTTCTGGCCGAGCCTTTGCGGTTGGCCCTGCAGGAGAACTTGGAGCGGGGCGAACAGTCCCTGCTGCTTTTGAATCGCCGCGGTTTTGCTCCCTTTCTGCTCTGTGCCGACTGTGGCGCGACGGTGCGTTGTCCCAATTGCGAAATCACCCTGACTTATTATCAGCATCAGCGAGTATTGCGCTGCAATTACTGCGATTATTCTTTGACTCCCCCCGATACTTGCCCTGTTTGTCACGGTAGTGAGTTTGCCCCAGAAGGAGCCGGTACCGAGCGCTTGGAAGAAGAATTGGCCGAGTTGCTACCCGCCGCCGTCATCGGCCGTATGGACCGCGATACCACCCAACGCAAGGGGGCCCATCAGCAACTAGTCGATGGCATGGCCAGTCGTCGCATCGATGTTTTGGTCGGCACCCAGATGGTCGCCAAGGGACACGATTTTCCCGGCGTGACACTGGTTGGGGTGGTCAACGCCGATAGCGCCTTGAATCTACCCGATTTTCGTTCTGCTGAGCGGGCCTTCTCGCTGCTGACCCAGGTGGCCGGTCGGGCCGGTAGAGGTGAGCTGCCCGGTCGAGTACTGATTCAAACTTACGATCCCGAACACTATGTGCTGAGCTGTGCGGCCGGTCACGACTATCAGTCATTTTATGATGAGGAATTGGCCAATCGTGAGGTGCTGGAATATCCGCCCTTTGGTCATCTGGTGAATTGTTTGCTAGCGGGAAACGATGAACCGAAGGTGATCGCCGCTGCCGAAGGGCTGGCGGACGCCTGGCAGGAACTGGCCGCTGATGGCACGGTGGAAATCCTCGGGCCGGCGCCCTGTCCCTTAAGCCGCTTGCGGGGCAAGTGGCGGCGGCAGATTTTACTTAAATCCTCCAGTAGATCTGCATTGCGCCACTTGCTGAATCACTTCAAAGAATTACGCAGTCGGGTGCCCGCCGGGGTAACGGCGACCATCGATGTCGATCCCGTTGATATGTTGTAATAAAACACAAAGCTTCGCCGATGGTTTAACTGCCGAAAGGCAGTTCCTTGCCGAGGCTTTTTGATCGGGCGGCGGCGAGTACCCGTGAGCCGACCATCAGGTCCTGAACGGCCATGCCCTGGGACTCGAAAAGAGTGATCTGCTCACTGGCGGTCCGACCGCTGGCCTGTCCGGCAATGATGTCCCCCAGCTCAATCACCTGTCGCCAGTGGAGGCGTCCCTTTTCAATGAGCGGTAACAGATCACCGCACTCGTTAGCAGCAACATCCCTGGCGTCGACGGTCACAAGACTACAACTACGGATGGTCTTTTCGTCGATTTCGCGGCGGATCAGGGCGTTGCTGCCAACAGCATTGAGATGGGTGCCTTCTTTCACCCAAGGAAAGTGAATCAGCGGTTCGGTGGCAGTGGTGACGGTGGTGACAATGTCGCTATTACCAACGATCTGCTCCGCATCTTGACAGGGCTCGACGGGAATCCCAAGACGGTCGCTGTTATGGCGGCAGAAATCGCTCAATCGTTCCGCATTACGGGCCATTACCTTAATCTGTGAGATGGGGCGAACACAGCAGAGAGCTTCTAATTGCCCCGTTGCCTGCCAGCCCGAGCCGAACAGCCCGACCGTGGTCGAATCGTTGCGGCTCAGCCATTTGCTGGCGACGCCGCTGGCAGCTCCTGTGCGCATCATGCCGAGATAGTTGGCTTCGATGACCGCCTGTAGATTTCCGTGACTGCTGTCGTAGAGATAGAGCAGGAAGCGGTTGCCTTCCCTGGTGGTAGTGTAAGCCTTGTAGCCCATGATTTGCTGGCTCTCCACTGCCCCCTGCAGGATATGCAGAGCCCCTTTTTGGACTCGCGTCCGCTGCCGCGGAATATTTACCCCTCGCCCCAGGCTGAATTCGCGCAGCACCTCTTCCACCGCCGTGATGGCCATGGGCATGGTCAGGACCTGTCGAACATCCTCTTCAGTCAGAAACAGTGCCATTGGTTAACTCTCCTTGAAACGCTGGTCGGGGTCGGTCCGGCCTATGTTGATAATTCCGATTAGAGAAATTATAAATAGATGTCTCGCTAATAACAACGAAATGTTAGAAAAATCAGCTGCCCCCTTGTATAAGAGAAATGGTCCGCTAGACTATGTTACTTAGGGTTCTTCAGTTTTAATCCGGGACAAAAGAGAGCCGGTAGGGATGCTGCCGCTTTTTTTGAGGGGGGGGGGCGTAGTAGCTTCTTCGATAGCCATGGGTAACCGTAGATCTATCGTCAATCGATCGCGCCGGGCGCTTAAGCGACGGCTGCTGAAGGCTGCAGAGAAGGGCCCGCGGCGCAGCAGGCATGGTGGACGTCAATCGCCGTCGGCCAAGGGGCGTTGCTCCGGTTCGAGGGGCGGTGGTGTTCTGGAGGCCTTGATCAAGCAGCGTACCCGGGAACTGACGGAAGTTAATGAACGTCTGAAGCTGAGCATGGTTCGCTGTAAGCGTCTCGATGGCCGGTTACGGGAGAGCGAAGAACTGTTTCGCTCCATCTTTGAGCATGCCGCCGCTGGCATGAACACGATTACTCTAGAAGGACGGTATCTGCAGGTTAATTCCGCCTTCTGCGATTTTATCGGTTACAGTCGGGAAGAACTGCAGCATCTGACCGTCTTTGACCTCACCCATCCTCAAGACCTGCTCGCTACACGGGAGCGTTTTGAGGGAATTCGCGCCGGCAAGTGCGAAGCTTTCGACTACGAAAAACGTTTTGTCTGCAAAGACGGTAAGCTGGTTTGGGGGCATGTGACCAGTGCCTGGATGTTCGATGATCGACGGCAGCCCCTCTACGGTATCGGCCTGGTGCAGGATATCTCTGATCGCAAAGGGGCTGAAGCGGAGTTGAAAAAAGCCCTTGCCTCCGCACGGGAAGGGCGGACCAAGATAGCCTGTATTCTGAAGTCCGTTGGCGACGGTCTGATCGTGACCGATACCGACCACCGTATAGTGCTTATGAATCCATCGGCTGAGTCTTTGCTGGGGGTTGTTTTTGAACAGGTTATAAATCGCACAGTGGACGATCCCTATGTAACGGCGCTTTTTCCTGAGAAGCTGATTAAGGCCCTGCGATGTGGCGAGATAGGGGACCTTCTCGAATTCGAGCTGTGCGACAGTATCGGCAGGCAACCGCGAGCTCTACAGGGGCGCCTGTCGGCGATTCGCGATCAGAACGAACAACGCAACGGAATTATTACCACTTTGCGGGATGTGAGCCGGGAGCGGAAAATCGATTCGATGAAGACCGAATTTATTACCACCGCAGCCCACGAATTGCGAACCCCCTTGACTTCGATTCAAGGTTTTTCTGAAATTCTGCTGGCCCGTTCCGATTTAGAGAATGATCAGCGTCGCTCCATGCTGTCTATCATTCACGAACAATCCGAGAATCTGTCGCGGATCGTTAATGATTTGCTGGATCTATCACGCATCGAAGCGGGGGTCGGCTTCGTGCTGCAGAAAACGCCCTGTGATCTTTCGCAGCTTATAGAACAGGCCACCTCGCAACTTTACTGGACGTCGGACCGCCATCTGTTCGACGTGGCATTGCCGTCGACGGACTCTGTGGTATGCGGCGACCGGGTCAAGTTACGTCAGGTGGTGGAAAATATTCTCAGCAACGCGGTGAAATACTCACCTCAGGGTGGTTCGGTGCAAGTAACTGGACAGCGCTTCGATAGCGAGTTTCAGGTGTCGGTCGCAGATCAGGGTATCGGCATGAGCGAAGATCAAATACTGCGAATCTTTGATAAGTTTTATAGGGCAGACACCTCTAACTCAGCTATTGAAGGGGTGGGCCTCGGCATGAATATCGTTCAGGAGATTATCAAGGCGCACGGTGGCAGGATCTGGGTGGAGAGTTGTGTCGGCAAGGGTACGGTAGTGCATTTTGCCCTGCCGACAGGGTGATGAGGCATAGGGGCTTTTGACATGAAGGCAACAAGGTGAAGTATATTCTTGTCGTTGATGATCAGGCAATCATTCGGCAATTACTGGAGATCAGTCTGCGCCGGGAAGATCGGCAAGTCTTGCTGGCGGAGAGCGGTGAACAGGCCGTCCAGTTGGCTCAGGAGCAGCGTTTCGATCTGATCATCGTCGACTTGATGATGCCCGGTGGCATGGATGGTTTTGAAACCATTGAATATCTGCAGCAAAACGCCGCAGAGAACCTCTGCCCCTTTATGATTTTGACGGCCAAAGACCAACAACCCGAGCGCGATCGCGCTGCGGGTTTGGGTGTTTACAATTATCTGGTGAAGCCCTTCAAACTGGATGATCTTTTTGTAACGGTTGACAATTTGCTGGGCGCGGGTTAAGAATTGTTCGTTATGCTTTAAGCTGTTTTCTGTGTGTATCGGTCTGTTGTGTACCCTGTGAATTTTACCTTTTAGGAGAAAACCAGCGATGAAAAAAGACCTTTTGGAAAAAGGGGCCATTGTTCAGCGAGATAAAGAAACCTATGCCATCGCCCCGCATATCCCCGGTGGCGTGACTTCTCCGGCTGCTCTGCGCAAGATCGCCGATGTGGCTGAACGTTTTAATGCCCAGGCTCTTAAAATAACTAGCGCCCAACGGATCGCTATCGTCGGCCTGGCCGAGGAAAATCTCGATGACATCTGGGAAGCCCTGGACCAGAAGCCCGGTGCGGCCATCGGTCTTTGCGTCCGCTCGGTCAAAATCTGTCCGGGCACCACTTTCTGCAAACGTGGCCAGCAGGACGCCGTCGGTGTCGGCATGCAGCTCGATGCAAAATACCACGGCCTGGAACTGCCTTGGAAATTCAAGATGGGCGTTTCCGGTTGCGCCAATGATTGTGCTGAAGCCTGCATCAAAGATGTAAGCTTGATCGGTACGCCGAAAGGTTGGAACGTCATGGTCGGTGGCAATGGCGGCGGCATGCCGCGCCTTTCCCTGAAGCTGGCCGAACATATCCCCAGCGATGATGAAGCCATGGAAATTATGGACAAGGTCGTCGAGTGGTTCAAAAAGCTCAACAAGCGGGGTCGGATCGGTAAGTACGTTGATGAGATCGGTATCGAAGCGTTCCGTAAAGAAATTTTAGGATAAACAGAAGACCAGCGATTGCTTAAACGACAGAAGGGGGAGCCATAGGCTCCCCCTTCTGTCGTTTGGAATCAGTGTTTAGCTTGCCGTTGAAAGCGATAGCCCCGCCCGCGTACAGTAACAAAATGTTGTGGGCGGCTCGGTCGTTTTTCAAAATACTTTCGTAGTCGGACAATAAAATTATCCAGGGTACGAGTCTCCGTGTCCGGGGCGACTCCCCACACCGATTCGAGCAGTTTTGCCCGGGATAGGACCTCGCCTTCGTGGTCAAAGAAAACCTGTAGCATGCGGGTTTCAAGTTCGGTCAGGGTGATTTCCTTATGGTCGGTGACTGCGCGCTGCTGCTGCAGGTAGACCCGGTTCCCGGCAAAGGCGTAACACTCCTCCACCATCGTTTTCGGGCGATACCAGCGGGCTCGTCGCAGAATACCTTTGACCCGTAATAGAAATTCATCGAGGCTGAAGGGCTTGGTCAGGTAGTCATCGGCTCCCTCGGCCAGTCCGGCCACCCGGTCCTTTTCCTTGCCCATGGCAGTTAGCATCAGGATGGGCAATTGAGCATTCTCCTGGCGTATGATCCGGCATACCTGCAACCCGTTTATACCGGGAAGCATCAAGTCGAGAATAACCAGGCAGCAACCGGTCCAGGGCTTTTTAGCCAGGGCCTGTTCGCCGGTGGTAACATGCTCAACCGCAAACCCTTCCATCTCCAGATTGAACTTTAGCCCCTGGGCGATATGTAATTCGTCTTCGACCAGCAGTATATAGGGCTCAGTCATGGTCGGCTCCTTCGGCGGGTTCGATGCGCGGTAGCAGGATGTGGAAGCTGGTA
>JAIOSZ010000020.1 GCA_021107335.1 Desulfuromonadaceae bacterium
CTCTCAGAAACCTGTCATCTCGGTTGCATCAGTCTGCACGAAACAATCGGTGAAGCGGAACACGGCCCCAGCCTACTGGACAACCTGGTCAACGAAGATGACAAGACAGCCCTGGAAATGCTGGAAAGCAGCGAACTGGCTCAACAGTTAGCCGAGTGTATTGATCGACTATCGGAAAAAGAGCGTCTGGTGGTAAGCCTCTACTATTACGAAGAATTGAGTCAGAAAGAGATCGCCGAAGTACTCGAACTCTCCGAGGGGCGTGTCTCGCAGCTGCACAGCCAGGCGCTGATCAAGTTGAAGAGTCATATCGGTCGCAACATCAAGCGACAGCGCAGCCCTCTTCAACGCTGACAGCGGATTACAAATGACGCAATTTGCTATTCATCCGATTCTGCTTTTGGTCAGCACCCTGATCGCAACGGTCTGTTCGCTGGCCCTTGCTCTTCAATTACGGCGGGTGAAAAACAAACTGCTCCAATGCCGCGCAGAGTTGGCCCACACAAGCATAAGCTTGGACTCGGCTGAAACTCATGCCAACACCATAGTTCCAAAGAAAAAACCACAGCCCGCCGATTTCACCGATTCACTGCACCAAGCGACCCTGAAGCAACGCTTGGGAAAAGGTCCTGGCTGGCGTCAACCCCAGGAAAAGTACCGCTATGCCGCCGCCCTGGCGGATCAAGGCATGAAGGCCGAGGGTATCGCTGCGGTGCTGCAGTTTCCGATTGAGGCAGCGCATCAGATTATCGCCTTAAAGCGCGCAGCCCAAACCGACCCGACAACAACGGGATCGGACAAAAGAAGCTAAAGTAATTGCGCGAAACGGTCGAAAAACAATTTAAGTTCAACACTTGCAAAAGGACTCGCCATGAGCAGCGGACAATATAGCGCCCTTTCCGGCGCAATGAGCCGGATGTCACTGATGGACTCCATCAGCGACAACCTGTCCAACAATAAAACCGTCGGTTTCAAAAGATCCCAGGTGGTCTTTGAAGCCACGCTGGCCGATGCGCAGAACTTGCACAGCAACGCCGCTCTATCCCTCACCCGGGCCAAAGAAGGGTTAACCGATTACGGCCAGGGGCCTTTGATCAAGAGCGGTGTCCCAACTCACGTGGCCATCGACGGGCCGGGCTTCTTCAAGGTGCAGGAAGACGCGGACACCTTCTGCTATACCCGTCAGGGCAATTTCAGAATGGATGAAAACGGCCATATGGTCAACGGGGCCAACATGAAAGTGCTCGGCGAAGACGGCAAACCTATCATTCTGGACAACCCCGACGTACTCATCGACGAAAACGGCAACATTCAGATGGAGAGTGGCGATGTCAAAAAACTGCCCATCTACGTCTTTGATGACCGAAGCGTGATGCAGAGAAAGGGTGGCGGCCTGTTCAGCGTAAGCAAAGAGGATATTCGTGCCTTTGAGCAGCGGGTCGCAGAGCCAACCATTTACCAAGGACAGCTCGAGGACTCCAACGTCAACATGATGCAGGAAATGGGCAAGATGATCGAATCGATGCGGGCCTTTGAGGCCTGTCAAAAGATGCTCAAAAATTATAATAGTCTGGCCGAAAAAGCGGTTCAACTCGGCAAAGTCGGCTAACCGATAGCATACCAAGGAGACAATCGATGATTAGGGCTTTGTGGACTGCCGCCACCGGCATGGAAACCCAGCAGACCAATATGGACGTTATCGCCAACAACCTGGCCAACGTCAACAGCGTCGGGTTCAAGAAGAGCCGTGCTGACTTTCAAGATATTCTCTATCAGACGGTCAAGGTCGCTGGCGCCTCATCTGCGCCCGGAGTGGAGATCCCCACCGGAGTCCAGATTGGCCTCGGCTCCCGGGTTGCAGCGGTACAGAAAATCTTTACCACCGGCGACATTCAGCAGAGCGGCAACGATCTCGACCTGGCCATTGAGGGCTCCGGATTTTTTCAGGTCTCCATGCCCACCGGTGAAGCGGCCTACACCCGGGCCGGCGCCTTTAAAAAGGACAGCACCGGCCGCATGGTTACCTCGGACGGTTATCCTCTCTCCCCCGAAATCGTGATTCCGGAGAATGCTACCCAGATTTCCATCGGCCAATACGGTACTGTGGAGGTCTTTCTCGACGGCGAGAGCGCACCGACCGAGGTCGGCACCATCGAATTGACCCGCTTCAGCAACCCCGCCGGTCTCGCAGCTATGGGCCACAACTTGTACAGCGAAACCCCGACCACCGGCGCACCATCGATCGGTACCCCGGGAGAAAATGGGTTCGGCAGTCTGGCCCAGGGTTTTCTGGAAGGATCCAACGTCAATATTATGGAAGAAATGGTCAACATGATTGCCGGTCAACGAGCTTACGAAATTAATTCCAAGGCCATCAAAACAGCAGACGACATGCTGCAGATGACCAATAACCTGATGTAATAACAGACCATGACCCTTGTACTGCGCCTGACCACCATCTTCTGTCTGACCTGTCTGCTGACCTTCCCCCTAATTGGGAACGGACATGCTGCCAAGGTTGATGAGCAAAAACAAACCGTCATCAAACCGGAGCAGGTACAACAGTATCTAGAAGACTATCTGGACCAGCAGCAAAGAAAAATGCCCCAGACCAAACTTCGCTTTCGCCATCTTCGTCTACCTAAAGCCTTTTCGGTCCCAAGCGGTCGACTGACCTGTGAAATCACCCCTTCAGATCCTCGCGTGCTTTCTAGCCGCCGTTTCAGTCTGATCTTTCGGGTGGACGGAAAGGCGACAAAGAATATCACCGTCAGCGCGACCCTTGAGGCCCTCGCCGAAGTGGCAACCACCACCGGCGACCTGCGGCGCGGTATCATCCTCAGCGAAGAGCACATCGCGTTGGCCGAAAGAGACCTCAACCGCCTGCGGGCACCCTGTTTTGACAGTAACGAACTGCTCGGCAAACGTCTGAAACGCTCCCTGCGCAAGGGCGATGTCTTTGAACGCTCCGCCGTGGCCTTTCCGCCGATGATCAAACGGGGGGAAGTCGTCACCATCACAGCGCAAAAGGGAATTCTGACCGTGACTGCCAAAGGCATGGCCCAGCAAAACGGTAATGCCGGCGATACGATCCGGGTACGTAACATCAGCTCGAAAAAAGACCTTGTCTGCAAAGTCACCGGCCCCGTTGCGGTGACCGTGGAGTTTTAAATCATGAAAACTTGGTTACTCAGCCTGATCCTTGGCACCCTGTTACTGGCCGGATGCGCGGCTAAAACACCTTTGCCTGCCCCTCAAATACCCTTAGACAACCCTCCGCAGACGGCCGTGGAGACTCCGCAGACAAGCGGCTCTCTCTGGACCGAAAACAAAGGCAGCCTGTTCAGCGACCTTAAAGCCCGCCAGCTAGGCGACATTCTAACCGTAGCTATTTTTGAACAGGCCAGTGCCAGCCGTGAAGCAACGACACAAACCGGTCGTTCAAGCAGCAATGAAGCCGGCATCAGCAAGTTTTTCGGTTTCGAAACAGACCTCGCCAAGCTCAACGGCGGGATCGATCCCAGCAGCCTGATCGCCACCACCTACGAAAACGATTTCGAAGGCACCGGCAGCACCTCACGCAAAGAGAATCTCGTCGCCACCCTCTCTACCCGGGTGGTGGAGGTGTTTCCCAACGGCAACCTGCGCATCGAAGGGAGCAAGACCGTCACCGTCAACCGTGAAGAACAGATCATCGTCCTGACCGGAATCGTGCGCCCCAACGATATTTCATCGAGCAATGTTATCCACTCCAAGTACGTGCTTGACGCCAAGATCGCCTACACGGGCAAAGGGGTTATCAGCGACAAACAGGGTC
>JAIOSZ010000033.1 GCA_021107335.1 Desulfuromonadaceae bacterium
AAACGTGGGAGAATTGCGGCGAATATCGACTGCCACGTCATATACTTCTCCCGCCACCACACGCACAAGCTTGCCCTGCGTTTGGTGAATCTGATAGTGCAGGCCGCGCAGCACCCCTTTAGCCGATCTGGAATGATTATCCTGCACAAACCGGGTTTGCAATCCCGTTGTTTCCTCCCAGACTTTCTGGTTGAAGCTTTCGTAAAAAAAACCCCGCTGGTCACCAAAAACCTTGGGCTCGACGATAAGAACTTCCGGCAAATCAGTGGAAATGACTTTCATATTCCATCCCTCAGCACCAGCTCCAAATAGTCGCGATAGCTCGACTTGGGGGTCGCCTGAATGATCCGTTCCATCTGTTCCTTATCAATAAACCCTTTGCGCAGCGCGATCTCTTCGAGGCAGGCGATTTTAGTTCCCTGACGCGCTTCGATTGTGCCGATAAAATGACTGGCCTCCAGCAAACTCATATGGGTACCGGTGTCGAGCCAAGCGATGCCGCGACCCAGTTTCTCCACCCTGAGTTCACGCCGGCGCATATACTCCAGGTTAAGGTCGGTTATCTCGAGTTCGTCGCGGGCAGAAGGCTGCAAAGCCTTCGCTATTTCTACCACCTTGTGGTCGTAAAGATACAGGCCGGGGATTGCAAAATGAGACTTAGGGTTAGCCGGCTTCTCCTCTAAGCCGATAGCGCACCCGTCCTTATCGAACTCTACCACCCCGTAACGTTCCGGATCGCTGACCGGGTAACCGAAAACAAGGGCCCCATCGGTAAATTTCTCGGTAATCCGATCCAGGCCAACCTTACCATAAAACAGGTTGTCACCGAGAATCAGACAAACAGGTTCTTGACCAATGAACTGTTCGCCGATGAGAAAGGCCTGGGCGATACCCTTGGGCTCGGGCTGCACGGCGTAGGACAGTTTGATGCCCCACTGGCTACCATCGCCCAACAGGGCTTCGAAGCGCGGAATGTCCTGAGGCGTCGAAATGATCAGAATATCGTTGATCCCGGCGAGCATCAGAGTCGACAGGGGATAATAGATCATCGGCTTGTCATAAACCGGCTGCAGCTGCTTACTCGCAACCAGGGTCAGCGGGTACAACCTGTTGCCGGCACCTCCTGCGAGAACGATGCCTTTTTTGATTCCAGCCATTGCCAATCGACTCCTTTCTAAACAACCCAATATGGTTGTGAACTTTACTTTAGCGAATTAAGTGCGGAAGACACTGATTGGCATTCCACACCATTTTTTCCAGCAGAGACGCTAAGACGCAGAGAAAACCCGAGGATCAAAACATGCATGGCATAGTCTTTTGATTTTCCGATCCTCTGCCTGCGTCTTTCATCTCTGTATTCAATATAAGCTTCTGCCATCCCTTGCGTCTCGACATCTCTGCGCAAGGGTGTCTATCAAGTCTTCACAGACCACGACTGGCGATGTAATGCTCAAGGGATTTCTGCCAGGGGGGGATAATGGCCCCCGTGGCTTTTTGGTACTTATCCTTGGACATCACGGAATAAGCAGGCCGTGGTGCCGGCAGAGGGTAGTCTGCCGTGCCGATAGGCAGGATATGCTCTGTCTTCACCGGGGTCGTAGTCTTTTTCAGTTGGGCGACAATCTCGCAGGCAAAGTCATGCCAGGAGCAGACCCCTTCATTGGCAAAATGGTAAATACCAAAAGGACGATCGAATGTCTGCGCCCCCTCCCCCGGTTCCTGTGGCAGGTCGATGAGATTGAAGATCGCCTGCGCCAAATCGAAGGAATAGGTGGGAGTACCGACCTGATCCGCCACAATGCGCAACTCTTCTCGCTCCTGTGCCAGACGAATTATCGTTTCAACAAAGTTTTTCCCCCCCGCCCCGTAAAGCCAACTGGTGCGCACAATAAAGTATCGTTCCAAGCCACTGCTCTTGACGGCCTCTTCCCCCAGCAATTTGGAACGCCCATAAGCCGAACGGGGATTGGGAGGATCGCTTTCGACATAAGGTGTCGCTTTTTCCCCGTCGAATACATAATCGGTGGAGACATGGACCAGCGTGGCATCGAGATCTTTGGCTGCAGTCGCCAGATTTCTAGGTCCTTCTTGGTTCACCAGATTGGCCAGGGGTTCATTGGATTCGGCGTCGTCAACATCTGTATAGGCCGCGCAATTGATGATGACGTGGGGCCGGATCTCACGCAGAGACGCCAGGGAGGTGGTTGCATTCGTAAGATCGAAGCCGGGGCGACCTAAAGAGATCACCTCATACTTGTCTGGAGCCAGCCTTTGCACCATAGTCGCCAGCATCCCGCTGGCGCCGACAACCGCCAAGCGGCGCTTCCCCTCTGCAACCCTCTTGTCATTATTCTCAAAATCTTTTTGAACGTTAGTTAAAGTCATGATCTCGAAGTGACTTGTGGCCGGCCATCATACATCTTTTGATAATATTCCTGGTAAGAGCCATCCATAACCGAACCAACCCAATCGGAATGTTCCAAATACCATTCGATCGTGCGGCGAATTCCTTCTTCAAAGCCCACGGTTGGTTGCCAACCGAGCTCATCCTTGATTTTGCTAGCATCAATGGCATAACGGCGGTCATGACCGGCACGATCTTTAACGAATTTTATCAGCGATCTACGTGGATTATCTCCAGCCAACACCCCCACCTTTTCGTCGAGCAGATCACAAATAGTTGTAACAACTTCTATGTTTTGTTTTTCGGTATTACCACCGATGTTATAGGTCTCACCTAATGTCCCTTGTTCGAGAACAGTTAAAATCCCCTTGCAATGGTCGGAGACATACAGCCAGTCCCGCACATTCTTACCGTCGCCATAAACAGGCAAATCCTTGCCCTGCAAAGCATTATTGATAACAAGCGGGATCAGCTTTTCCGGAAACTGATAAGGGCCATAATTGTTTGAGCA
The DNA here is from genome assembly GCA_021107335.1 of Desulfuromonadaceae bacterium. Lineage (GTDB taxonomy): Bacteria > Desulfobacterota > Desulfuromonadia > Desulfuromonadales > Syntrophotaleaceae > Syntrophotalea_A. The sequence continues at coordinate 2,916 of JAIOSZ010000033.1, forward strand.
ATTGGTGATGAGAATCGGCAGATTGTACGTATGAAAGTAGGCGCTTACCAGATGATCCGAAGAGGCCTTGCTAGCAGAATACGGGGACCGGGGGTCATAAGACGTGCTTTCCGTAAAGTACCCTGTCGCTCCAAGCGAACCGTAGACTTCATCAGTACTGACATGTAAGAAGCGACGACCGCTCTGTAGAGATTCCTGATTGTCCCCCCAAGCTTTTCGCGCGGCTTCCAGCAGCACAAAAGTACCAAGGATGTTGGTTTGGATGAAGGCTGCGGGCCCTGTAATGCTGCGGTCCACGTGGGATTCGGCGGCAAAATGGACCACGGTATCGATTTGTTCATCGGCAAAGAGTTGCTCGATCAACGAGGCATCGCAAATATCCCCCTGCACAAATCGATAGCGAGGATCGTCAGCAATATCAGCAAGGTTCTGAGGGTTACCCGCGTAAGTCAGTTTATCCAGATTGACCAGACGGAAGTTATCGAGGCTCGCGAGAGCAAGACGAATGAAGTTCGCGCCGATAAATCCGCAGCCACCTGTAACCAAAATATTTTTCATCAAGTTTTCTCCGTAACAAACTGTTCACCCATTCAGGCAGTCCAGTAAATCGATCCAGGCTCCATGACAATCGCACAGCCCTGGAACCGAGCAGTGCCAAGAATCAACAAGGGTCAAAGATGCCTACTGTAAATCAGCACATCGCTTTTAATACCCGTAATCTCTTTCAACAAGAAAAAACTCTTAACTTCTGGTATCAGATGTCGATCTTTTTTGGAGGTCTCTATAATCAGAAGATCCGCCTTCTTATCAAACGCAACCTTTTCCATCTTGCTGAAGTCTTGAAGTTTGTTGAACTTTTTTATAGGCTTGAAAAACTTCATTTTTAGTGGTGCATAAAGACGAAATCTTGGGTCAGAACAAGCGATTACAGCATTCTGTAAATTAGGCTGCGTGGTCAACCATTGGCCTGTTTCCCTAATTACATTGCCCTTTTGCGGCCCAAGGAAATCCTCCAGAGACTTGTAGGCAGGAGTACCCAAAAAAACAAGCAGGAAAATTACCATCGCTATGCGTGGCCACCGGCACCCAGCGATGCTCGACCATATCCTCTCCAGTCCCCGACCTACCCAAGGGTAAAGAAATAAAGCGGGCACAAGCATATAACGTTTGCTAAACCAATCGTGAGTGAAAAGAAAGTAATAGGCCAGCAGAAAAAAGGCGCCGACCGAAAGTAGGACGAGCCAGTGGTCACGATGTCGAGGGGGATGCTTCCCGAACCCCATAAGAAGTGGTACTAGGAAGAGGGGAAAGAGGTTTATGGCCATAGCTTCGAGGGCGCCGAGCAGATAAATTAGAGGAAGATAATGCCTGGTCGTCTCCAACAAATTACCTGTCTTATTCCAGCCGGGCATTTCATTTTCCAGGTCTTTTAACTTTTTATACCGACTATGATAATTTTCCAGAACCCCACTGCTGACCTTTCGCTGGTAATAAGCAATAGAGTTGCCGGTGACCGCCTCCTTCAGTTGCCCCCTGCTTTCTACAGCCCGTCCGGAGGATGCCAGGTCAGATCCAGCAACCAGAAGTGAGCCCCCGCCCAAAAGCACCCCCAAGGCCAAAGGCAAACCAACCAGCACAGTCATACCTTTGAGCATAAAACGTTTCTCTGCCCCGTTTTTGATTGCCAATACCGTTAGAACCGACAGAAAAACGGCCCACAAAAGGATTGCCTCCAGACGGCAAAAAAAAGCAAAGGTCGCCGTCAGGGAAGACAGGGTGAAAAAGAGGAGCTTTTCAGTTCGTATCGCCCGCAAGCAAAAATAGACCGACCAGGCGACAAAAAAAAGAAAAATTGGGTCTCGAATCTAATCAACAGCCCGAGCATTCAGCATAGGGGACAGGACAAAAGCCAAACCGGCCCAAAACGCCACTTTTTCGTCAAATAAATCCCTGGATAGCAGGTAAAGGGGGATCAGTGCAAACACCAAGGAGAAAAGGGAAATCAGCTGGCCGGCCAGCACCCAGTCCGGAATCAGAAAATGGAAGCCGGCAATCAACAGAGCGTAGAAGGGCATCCAATCTATGCTGAGTCCTTCCGAAAAATTCCCTTGGGCAAATTGTTGAGCCGCGGCAATATACCGAGCCCCATCAATATTGATAACCTCATCAGATAAAAGAACGGCGATTTTCAGTATCAAGGATACCAATAACAGAAATACCAGTCCCCATTCGGCGCTCCGCCATTCCCTGACGCCATCAAATATCTTCATTCTGTCCCCCCCCATGAGGGCTCAAGAACTCCATCGTTTCCAACATTTGGAAAAAAAGACCTTCTGGTCATCACTCGGTTGCACTTTCGTCAAGTCCACCAAAAAACGCTCCAGATCTTTACGCTTGGCTCGAGGTTTTGTCGAGCCAACGATCTTGCTGCCGTCAAGATCAGTCAGATACAGGTCGCAGCCTCCCTGGCCACGGATCAGAATATTGTTCCACTTTAAGTCTCCATGCAGCCCTCCAAAAAGATGCATACGTCCCAAAAGCAGAGCTAAACGCGTTAGCAGTCCCTTTCTTGCGACAGCGTCGAGTCGCAACCAAAAGTTTGCAAGGGGCT
>JAIOSZ010000180.1 GCA_021107335.1 Desulfuromonadaceae bacterium
GCGAGCATGGTGTCGAGCAGGTCCTGAACCAGGGCGTCGCACGCTTGATTCAGTTCAGCGACCGGTTCACAAACCATTTTTAGTAGTGGGTCGGGATAACAGAGAATTTCACGAACAGCCATTGGTTACAGCTCCACCGGCGTGATGTCGCGCACTGAGATGTCGACCTGGAGTCTATTCTTTAATTCAGCCATGACTTCAGCTAGCTTTTCCAGGGGGATGCCCGGAGGCAAAATGGCTTCGATCATCATCACGTGGACCGGTCGCTCCGGTGAACCGACCAGCTGGGTATTAAGATCGGTGATATTGATTTCCCGCTCTCCCAATTCCTTGACGACCGGATAGACAATTCCCGGTTTGTCGGACCCGTAGACCGAAATCAGGCAGAGCTCTCCCGGTAGCCGAAGAGCTGCTTCGCCGCCAGGTTGTAATGTGCGAAGAAAGACCGACAGGCCGTCTTGTTCGATCGGCTCAAAGGCGGTGCCGAAGCTTTCTTTGGTGCTGAATCGAGGGTGGGATATAATCAGGATCATGGCGAATTGACCGCCAAGAATGGTACAGCTCGAATCGGCAATATTGCAGCCCAGGTCAAACAGAACTTTTGTCACACGGGCAACAATCCCAGGATGGTCGCGGCCGATAATTGTCAGAGCAAAATGATTCATAGCGGGCTCCTGCTGAGGTAGGTATGATAGGCATCAACCTTAGTGTTAGTGATGCATTTTTTTCTAACATGACGCGTCAAATAATACCATCTTTCTGTAGGAGGCAGGGCATTGTTGAATCGTAAGGATTTAGCCATCACATTTTTCAGAGCTTCCGGTCCCGGAGGGCAGAAAAAAAACAAAACCGAATCGGCGGTGCGGATTAAACATCTGCCCACCGGAATCCTGGTTGTGGCCGCCGAGGAGCGGTCTCAGCAGCGGAACCTGGAAAAGGCTTTGAAACGTCTTGACGAACGATTGCAGGCCCAACGGCGCCGGCCAGTAAAGCGGATTGCCACACGGCCAGGCCGCGGAGCCCGTGAGCGGAGGTTACAGCAGAAACGACAGCGTTCGGAAGTCAAAAGTGGCCGTAAGAACTGGCAGGAATAAGCCGGACAACCTCTTAGCGCACAATGATCGAAGCGTTGCGATCAAAGGGATTGGTTCGCAGGGTGAGGGAAAAGAGGAAAGGATAGTTGTGCTGTAGATGCTGTACATAGATCAGCCATTGACGCACCAGTTGCGAATAGGCGCGGCGGATGTCTCCGCATAGATGGTCGTTGTCGCTCTCAGGCAGGTCTCCAATATCCTTTCGGTGCTGCAGTTCTTCTTTGAGATGCATGATGGCGATGAGAAGATCGGTAAAGGATTCGTGCTCCAGCATGTAGGGGCTCTCTATCAAGCGTACCAGTAATTGGGTTTGCTTACCGATAAACTCGCGCAGCTTGTCGATGTCGATCTTTTCGACTTCGACTTTATACAGGTGTCGATCGAGTTTTTTCAAGGCCTGCTGGTAGTTGCGGGCGTTCCAGTCATTATCCAACTTCAGAACCTGTTCCAAGTCATCGCGGTGGCAATCAGCTGCGGCAAAGAAACGCATCAGTTCGGTCCCCGCTTCACTGAAAAAAAGCCCGATCACCATCTGCAGTTTTTGTAAACGGATCTGGTTGTCATGTCGTTCAATAAAAATTTCGGTGGCGTTGGCCAGTAAGCTGACGAAGGTGCCGACGCCGGCAAAGATCAGAACGATGGCCAACCCTTTGCCGGTTGTGGTGACGGGGGCAATGTCTCCGTAACCGACGGTGGCGATAGTGACCATGGTGAAGTAGGCAGCATCAACCAAGGTCAAGCCCTCAACCAGCATGAAGCCAAAGGTGCCGACCAGCATCACCAGAATAAAAATAATCAGATAGATGAACAGGCGAGTTTTGTTTGTGCGGGAAATCATGAGGAGTATTTATCTGCTCTGGTTGCGGGTTTAGGGAGATTAAGGGGCGATGGTAACGGGGTCCGCTATCGGTCTTTGCACTGAACGCCAGTGCTTCAGTGGGCCGATCCACACAGCCAAGCAGAGCAGTACGGCCAGCCATTCAGGCAGCATATTAAGGGTTGCTAGCAGCAGGGTAGCCACCGACAGGGCAAAGGTCCAGAGAAAAATCAGGCCGAGCAAGGGACCCGTGGGTTGCAAGGAAAGATCTGGAAAGAGGCCGGCCTGTTGCAAGTCGACTTGGTGGCGTAGAGCAAACAGCCAGAAATGGGGTAACTGCCAGAGTAGCAGCAGGCCGCTGAGCAAAACCAGGCGATGGTCGCTAATCTGGCCGCCACCAGCCAACCAGCCTAGAGCCGGGGCCAAGCTCCCGCAGCAGGCACCAGGTAGCAGAGCCAGGGCTGTATGGCGTTTTAAGGGTGTGTAGAGACCGTTGTAGCAAAACAGTGCAGCCACACCGGCTAGCGCGCTGCGCTTATCGCAAAGGGTCAGCAGCGCCAGGCCAAGACCACAGGCAATGGCCGCCGCAATGAGTACTGTACCGGGGGGTAATTGGCCGGCTGGTAACGGTCGGTTGCGGGTGCGTCGCATACGGGCGTCGCTGTGTCTCTCCTGGACCTGATTGAGCATGGTGCCGGCCATGGCCAGTAGTAAAGTGCCTATGCTCAGTGGCAAGGCAATAGCCCCTGAAGCTCCTGGACAGA
>JAIOSZ010000148.1 GCA_021107335.1 Desulfuromonadaceae bacterium
GAGGATCCGTAACAATCAACCCGTCCGCAGTGGACTTGATAATATTATCAACTTGGTCTCGTGCCTGCTCAGCCTCGGCCAGGGCTTGCTTCATGCCAGTCTCGGCCTGCTTTCGCACGGTAACATCCTCGGTCACACCGCGAAAGCCTTGATAGCAGCCATCGCCCGCGATAATCGGCACACCACTGATGCGCAGATAACGCCTTTGTCCCGCTTTATTGAAGGCCCAACTATGAACTTTACTAAAAGCCTTTCTCGAAACAGCTGAACCGCAAAGCAAGCTCTCCAACTCTTTAGCTTCTTCACCGGCGATTAATTCGAAAAAACACTTGCCGAGCAGTTCCTCAGCGGCAACCCCCAACATCTCCTCAACCTTATCCGAACAGTAAATGAACCGACCGGCAGCATCGACCTCCCAGATAAAATCTGCCATGCTCAGAGCGATATCCCGAAAACGGGCTTCGCTATGCCGCAGACTACGCTCGGCCTCTTTATGTTCGGTAATATCGATAGCCAGTCCCAGCAACCCTTCGACTTCCTGTTCCGGATTGACGACCTTGGTCTTCACCACCCGATAAGCACGCTGGGTACCATCACCCGAGCGAATCAACTCCTCACTTTCCACCGGCCCGTCGGCCTTAAACGCCTCAGCATCGGAGAGCATGCTCTCGATCGCCTCTTCGGCGGGCATAACGGTTGAATAGTGGAAGGCCTGCAGAAACTGTTCTTCACTGACCCCCGTAGCAAGACAATAATTATGGTTGGTAAAAACCACCCGCTGCTCTTTATTGAGCACCCATAGACCAATAGGGGCCGCGGTAAAGATGGCATCAAGGACTTGCCCCCGACGATAGGCTCTTTGGTTGTGTTTTTCACGGCGGATTCCGAAGTTTTCAGCGGAAGCTCCGAAAATTCCCCCGGCAGCGGTCTTCTCTTTGCGAGCGGGAGGCAAATAAGAACAGTTAGGAATTCTTTGCTCCCGGTAAAGAATCTGTGGATAGAGACGCAAGACTTCTACCAGCAGGCCGCTAGTCACCTGCCGACGGTCGTACCCGCAGAGCAAGGTGATACCGGTGGAGGTTGCCAAACGACCACATTCGGCCAAACACTCTTGCAGCCAGGCCAGGTCCTTCTCCAGCATGGCACCGGACATTTCCCAGTAGATTCGGACACCGCAGAATCCCTGCGCCGTTGCCTTACGCCCGGCAGCGGCCAGGCAAGCTACCGCCTCTTTGGCAGAAGTTGCCGTTACCAATCCCAGGCCTTCGGGGGTGGCAAAAACCAGGCGCCCGCTTGGCTCCACCTCGGTCATCGCAAGCCCCTGCATTTTCAACCCAGCACGAAAAGATTCCTGCAGGGGGCCAGAGACGACCACTAATGCCTGTTCTTGCCCCTCCAGGCCGTCCGTCAAATATCGGGCGACTTCCTTGTCCCGTTCAGGCCCCTGTCGATAGATCAAACAGCAGTACGAGGGGCTCTGGTGAGCTTTCGAAGGAGTAATCATCGTTTCAAGGTGAGCGCCTTGGTCATGCATGGGAGTTCTCCGGACAATAGTCGCTGTACTAAGCATTGATGCATTCGCAAAAACTTAGTGGATGGCTGAGCAAAGATTTCGTCCTACGAGGCCTGGATTTTATTCAAGGGCTGAAAATATGTCGAGGTTCTGAAAAACACCGTAGGACGGACTTTTTGCGGCGCCATCAAGAACTAGCAGTTGCTAGCGCCGCAGAATTAACAGGTTCTATAATAACACAAACGGCCGGCACGGCGAATCGGTTTTTACCCATTGCCACGCGTCTCTGGATCGGCACCCGCCTCTGGTATTACAGCCAAATTCGTGTTAAACAACGGCCATGGAAACTCATTTCAAAATCATCGGCACCATTCGCTCCTGCTATAAGGAGAAGTTCGGCATCCCTCGCCAGGCCGGCTTGGTGCCAACGGCGACCGCCACCCTCGAGTTGCTGCCCCCCTTTAACCGGGCTGAAGCCTTTACCGGTCTAGAGGGATTTTCTCACCTCTGGCTGCTGTTCCTATTTCATGGCAATAACCACCAAGGCTGGAAAGCGACCGTCCGTCCACCGCGGCTTGGCGGCAATACCCGCCTCGGTGTCTTCGCCACCCGCTCCCCCTTTCGACCTAACCCCATCGGCCTTTCCGCCGTAGCACTGGAACGCATCGAACAGCACGCTGGCAAAGTCATTCTGCATCTCAAGGGAGTCGACTTGCTCGATGGCACACCGATTATCGACATCAAGCCCTATCTGCCCTATGCCGATGCCATCGCCACAGCCAGCGGCGGTTTCGCGGCCGAAGCACCAATGGGACACCTGGCCGTTCACTTTCTGCCCCAACCGGAGCAAGCCTGCCAAGCTCTGGAAAAAGACCGCTATCCCGGCCTGCGGCAATTAATCATCGACACCCTGCGCAGTGACCCCCGTCCCGCCTACTATCAGAAAAACCCACAAAAGAGCTGTTTCGGCATGAAATTATTCGATTTCGATCTGCGCTGGGAGCATAACGATGATGGCATTACGGTGATCGAAATCCATCCCAGCCATAGCTAACAGCCTTTTTACTCCCTACCGCCCCATCCGTTTGTACCGTTTCTTTAAAACCCCTTTTTTTAAAACAGCAAACGGGTGGCAAAATATTTTTGCCACCCGCTGCGAACTACTGCTTATTTAGTTTCTGTCCGGAAACGGCTCTTTTCCGTAATCTCTACGTCAATCTTCGGCCTTGCTTGTGCGGCCTAGCGGTGTACGCCTCCGCGCAAAGTCTTAATTTTCTTGACCTTAAAAAAATAGCTCATTTCCAAACCAGAAACTCGTAAGTGCCCATCCGGAGTTTCCGGATAGGCACTATCTACAATCAGCTATCAGTATTTGCCGAACTCCTTATCGTCAAGGGCAATGACCTGACTCGGATCGCTTGCGTTGGACGGTTGGACAGGGGCCTGCGAATAGGCCGTCGCCTTACCTTGGTAGCCCAAGGCCGGAGTAGTCCGTTTCGGAGCTGCCACAGGCTTGGGGATTGCGGCTCTGGCAACGCTGGCTCCCCCCTTGAGGCGGAACTGACCGAGCATACCCTGCAACTGGGCCGACTGGCTGGCCAATTCTTCGGATGCGGCTGCGCTTTCTTCGGCATTGGCGGTATTCTGCTGAGTGACCGAATCGATCTGGTTCAGGCCGCTATTAACCTGACTGATCCCCTCGGACTGCTCGTTGCTGGCCGCGGCGATTTCTGCCACCAGGTCAGAAACCTTGGTGGTACCGAGAACAATTTCCTTAAGCGCTACTTCGGTCTTTTCAACGATATCGTTACCATTGCAGGTCTTTTCCGCGGAATTCTCGATCAGTTCGGCGGTTTCCTTCGCGGCCTTAGCACTGCGTCCGGCCAGGTTTCGTACCTCTTCTGCAACCACCGCAAAGCCCTTGCCATGCTGCCCGGCACGGGCCGCCTCGACGGCGGCGTTGAGCGCCAACAAGTTGGTCTGGAAGGCGATTTCATCAATAACCTTGATGATCTTGGAGATATCTTCGCCGGAGCGATTAATATCGCCCATGGCCGCGACCAGGCCGATCATCATGTCACTGCCGTTGCTAGCAGCGCCTTGCGCCCCCTTGGAGAGGGAGTTCGCCTGATCGGCATTTTCGGCATTGAGTTTGGTCTGAGACGCCATTTCGGTCATGGAAGCGGTGATCTCTTCCAGCGAGGCTGCTGTCTCGGTCGCGCCTTGAGAGAGGGTTTGAGACGAGTCGGACACCTGCGACGAACCGCTATTGATCTGCTCACTGGAGGTCTGCACCTGACCGAGCAGATCATTTAGGCGATCAACCATCGTGCGCAGGGCTCTACCCAGAACGTCCTTGTCGGAAGCCAGCTGGACATCCATGGTCAGGTCGCCGTTAGCAACCTTTTCAGCGATCTGCGCCTTCTGCTCCAGACCGTCAGCCATGGCGTTAAGAGCGGTGCTCAACTGACCGACTTCATCGGCGCTTTGGATTTGCAACCGCTGGGAGAGGTCACCGGCGCCGATAGTATCGGCCAAATTCGCCGCTTCCCGAATCGGCCGAGCGATACTGCGGGCGGCCAGCCAGATCAGAGCGAGAGCGATCAAAGTGACGATTCCCCCGACGGAGGCCTGCCACATGGTAGCGGCATCGCCACGCTCTTCCAGGGCCACATCGAGAGCCTGAGCTTCGGCCAGGATAACGTCTTCGGCAATGCGGATCATAACCGACCAGGGGCGGCCGGTACGGCCGAGATTAATAGCGCCCAGGGCCGTTGCCATGCCACTGGCTTCATCCATGCTGGCCGTTGATTCGCCGGCCTGTACGGTTTTAAGAGCAGACTCCCAACCATCAGCCAAAGCAGCTTTGAAGTGCTGACCGATGAGCTCCGGCTTTTCGCTGTGAGCCACAATCAGGCCGTCGTAGCTGATGATCGCCACTTCACCCTGGCCGTTCATTAGCCCCTTGTCGACCTGTTCACTGATTTGCTGCACGAAAGACAGGTCGTAATCGGAACCCGCTACGCCGTGAAACTTACCGTTGACCATCACCGGCACCGACAGGGTGGTCAACCACACCTTTTTGCCCTGGACGATATAGGGGAAGGGGTCGAGCACACTTTCAACATGCTTTTCCCGGGGAGTGATATACCAGCCGCCCTTCAGCACGCCGTTGGGATGCTTATCGTAGGTGTCGTATTCCACCAGGGGCTGCACAGCGATATTACCGTTGGCATCGCGGTTCCAGTAAGGAGTGAAACGCCCGGTCACCGAGTTGTTACCGTCTTTGCCGGTGGCAAACTCGCTATCGCGACCGTCGAGAGCGTTGGGCTCCCAGCAGGAGTAAGTACCGTTGAATTCCGGGTTCTTCTCCAGCACGTTGACCAAAATAGCATTGAGCTGATCGCGACCGATCTGCAGCACCGGCTGACCATTCGGGCCCGGTTTCTTGCCGACCTCAAAGGTATGAGCCATGGTGCGGGCGGCATCGAGGGCGATGTCAAACTTAGCCTGGACGTGACCCGCTTGGACGCCAGCCAGGTTTTTCAGCTGATCGAGAGCGCTTTTTTCCTGCACAGCGGTCACCCGCTCAACGGTCATTTGCTGGGTGTTGTGTGCTGAAATCAGACTGTAGGCCACCAGGGCGCCGGCTGTTACCAGCAGACAGGCCCCGGCGATCAGGGTAATCTTTAACTGGATCGATTTGAGCTTCATGTCGTTTCCTTAAAAAGCGATGGTTGATAAAACAGGGAACTAAAAGCCTAAAGGCGAAATTAAATCGCCAACAGGCGCCGCGCATCGAGAAGAATTTTTACACGATCGCCCACCTTGCCGAGCCCCATGATGTAGCTATCGACCTGGCCTTTGCCGCTACCGGGTGCCGATTCGACATCTCCCGAGGGGATATCGGCGACCTCGCAGACCCGATCGACGATCAGACCAGTCGATTGATCGTCGACATTGACAACAATAATGCAGGTACGCTCGTCATAAGCTTGACTGGGCAGGCTAAACCGCGCCCGTACATCCATCACCGGAATGACCTTGCCACGCAGGTTAATAACCCCTTTGACGAAATTGGGCATGTCTGGGACCTCGGTAATCTTCTGAATGCCGATAATTTCGATTACATGGTGAATAGCAATCCCATAATCCTCATCAGCTAGAAAGAATGTTAAAAATTTATCCTTCTGAGTATCTTCCGTTTCGTAACCGGCATCATCCAGCGCCAAGGGATCCTTTTCCATCAATTCTGCCATTTCGCCTCCTATGAGATTTGGGGCCGTTTTAAACGGCTTTTGCTATAGATCGTGCACTGTTCATAATCGCCACTGCAAAACCGCACCACTTTTTCGATGTTGCGACTGGTCATATCCAGGCAATAGCAATCGCGCCGGGGATTATTTACCAGCGGGCACAGCTTGACTTTGTTTGAATCCATGTCTGCAGGGAAAACGTCCTTACGCATTCTTATAATTATCCTCTTAAACATCCACGGCCAGCACGCTCACTGTCAGGTGCGCATCCTATAAGGCAAAAGCTGTACCAAGCAACCGGTGCATGGCCCTAAAAACGATCCATCCGTCGAATTCATCTTTTAAAAAACGTATTTTCCCAATCATTTAAGGAGGTTATAAGCGCAAAGGAAGAACAACCATCGGTACACACTCGGCCCCCAACCAACCTTTTTGGCTCTTGAAGAATTGCC
>JAIOSZ010000269.1 GCA_021107335.1 Desulfuromonadaceae bacterium
CTGCGCTAAGTTCCGGATGGGCCTTGCGGTAGATATGCTTAATCAGCTGCAAAGGGTCAAACAGGTTCGGCTTGTTGCCGAGGTAAGGTGCAAAGCGTTTGGCAATATCCTCTGGGGCCACCAGCACATCGGCTCGTGCCAGGGCACTGAGGGCCTCCAGGGTGAGAAGATCGGTATCGCCAGGGCCAACGCCAATAATGGAAATCTTTGGCTTGGGTTTTAAGTCGATAATTTCGATGCGGGCGACAGCCAGCACGTCCCGATCATCAACCAACTCTTCGGGAACAATAATCCGGTATTTGCCACCACGCTGCCCCTTGAGGGGCTTGCCATCGACACTTTCGGCCAACATGATGCGCCGCCCCTTGAAAGACTGGAACAGCTCGCCGAAAGAGAAGAGCGCTCGGTAGCCATCGGGCGCGGAGATCATCACCGCCTTGGTCAACTCATTGCCAACACCGGCAGCTTCTAACACCTTCGCCAGGGAGACTCCCTTGTAAAGATGCAGACCGTGATAACCCATATGCAGGCCCACGACCTTCTTCCACATGGACATTTGAGGATAGTCTTTGAGGCTGGAGAGCTTTAACTCCTTGGTGACCAAACCAGTGACTTGAAATTCCCTCGATTCAAGCTTGACCGAACGATCGCTCTTGAGCTTCGGGTAAAGGTCGATGACCTCGATACGGGTGACACCTTCCACACACCGGTCGGTATAGAAATCACCCCGAATCAGCAGCTTAGGCAACTGTGCCGGACGCTCATACTGATCAAGGGCACTCTGATAGATTTCAGGTCCGTGGCATTTCAGGCAGCGTGCCTCGGTCATCATCGGCTTAACGGGTGCCGCGGCAAAAGCAATCGCATATTCAGCCGCATTGCTGTAATAGATTTCGCCCCAGGAGAGAACCACCTGCTTACCAGAAGCACCGGTCACCCTAATGGCTAACTCGATTCCCTTTTTAGTCGGTTGGTTCTGCGTGGTGATTTCAGCCATATCCAGCAGGGTGCGCAGGGGCACGGCCTGATGAAGGTAGATACCGTGGAATTGACGATCACGGTCGACCTCGTTGAGCTGAATCTCCACCGACTGAAAACGAGCCAGGTCGGCGACGGTCAACTTGAGAGGATTAGTCACCTTACCGGTAATGGTTAGTACCGGTTCAGCAGGCGGGCCATGGTTGGTCATGGCCAGGGCAGTGCCGCAGAGCAGCAGCCAGGTCAGCATCGTACTGAACAGCTGGGCGAATCGTCTCATTGCTTTTGTCCTCCGTTGCGAATCTTACGGATTTGCGGAAAGTACCAGAGCATCAACAGACACAGGACCGTATTGCCGATCAAAATCAACAACAGCCCAGGATCCTTTTTAACGGTAATTTGTAACTTGGGCAGTTCGTCGATGCCGGGTTTGCCCGCCATGCCGAGGTGCAGAGTGTAGCCTTGCCAATAGAGGGGCTCAAGGATGGCGATCGGGCGCTGCTCGACGTTAGAGCCGCTTTTCAGCTCCAGGGTTGCTGTGCATTGCTGCATTTTCCCCTCAAGTGCCGGTTCCTGCCAATAATCGTAGTGCCGATCCAGCAGGGTGACTTGCAGGTCATCGAAACTAACCTGTTCGCCAACCACAGCCATCAGCCGCTCCTTGCTGCCGGTAAATTCCGTCAGGGCATGTCCTCCGATGATAAACAAAAAACAGAAATGCATGATCGAAGGCGCCAGCAGTAAAAAAAAGATGCTGCGGCGATGATTTTGACGCCGACTCCACAAAAAATGGACCCGGTCCAGGGTACAGGCCAAGGTGTTGGCAAAGAGCAGAGCGAGGAGGCCAAATAAAGTGAAGATCCACCAGCTGTGGATGTCACTGCGCGTCATCAGCCAGACGGGGAAGAGCTTGGTATTCAGTTCGCCGAACACCGGCATGAGTTTAGCGTAGAAGCTGCCGATAAACAGATTCAGAGTGAGCAAGACGAGCAACCATAGGCTCAGGCGAATGCCGGCCAGCGCATTCCAGAGACACTTAATCATGGTTTTCCTCCGCCAGTTTGGGATCGCGGCAGGCTCCTGGCACGGCGCCATGGGGCAGGGCAACATGCACCTGCTCCTGAGCGGTCACTCGGGCCTCACCTCTACCAGATCCTTTGCCAGAAACCTTAGCCGGATTGAGAACGGTAAGGTGAGCCGCTACCTGCAGAGCATAGGCGACTAGCAACACTACCAGCGCACTGGTCAAAGCCCAGCGGGCCTTTTTGCGCGTATCGAAAGAGCGGTCGAATTGCGTATGCAGATAACCGCAATAAAGGCACCAGATGGCCGCCGACTGCAGATGCCGCTCGCCCCAGTGGAAAAGGCTGGCCCAACCGAGATAACTCCAGACAGCCCCAACCACCTGGGCCAAGCTGTAGAGAATAAACCCCCAGATGGCCAGCTGGTTAAAGAGCTGATCATCATCGCGGCGACGCAGCTGCCGCCAGGCGAACCAGCCGCTGGCCAGAAAGCAAGCGATAGCCAGCACCTCCAAGCAGAAAAACATGGGCGACGACCAAGTGGCAGTAAAGGGACCGGGAGCTGGAATTTGAATCGGCAGGAGCAAAGTGATGAACATCGCCGGGGCGACCAGCCAGCTCATC
>JAIOSZ010000046.1 GCA_021107335.1 Desulfuromonadaceae bacterium
CCCGCACCGCTCAACCCAGCCGGCAAGGCGGTCCGAATCACTTCTCCGAGGGGGTGACAATAGTAATCGGCGGCCCATTCAAAAAACTCCACCATCGATTCATGAAAAAGAGGCTCGCGGTCAAGGACCTCAAGCACATCCTTCAGCCGTGCAATGGGCTGTTCAGTGAACCCGAGTAGGTAGCCGACCACTTGCCGCCGCCCGAGGGGCACCCGCAGCCGCGCGCCAACCTGAGCCTGCGACAACAGAGCTTCGGGAATACGATAACAAAGAGCATTGGGCAAAGGAGCGGCAACAGCCACACGAGCGATCAGATCAGACAAAAGCAATGACCTCGGCACCGAAAAGGCACTATTATTGGAGTTGACAGGGTGTCACTGAACGGCGGCAGACAAGGGAAAAGCGGACGGTTGGTGCCTTGGTCCGGCCCATGCTATAGTTCAGGACAAAGTTTTGTGCTAGCAGCCAAGATTTTCCAAAAACTTCAGAAGCTGCTTTCAGCGCTTGTCAGGAGCATCCTAATTCGTGAGTAAACCCTCTACAGAACAGACCGTAACCAGCCTTTCCCGCCGCAAGTTTCTCACTGTCGGGGCCGGACTGGCCGGTGGCCTCTTTCTGGGCAAGGCCTGCTGGTATGAACCGCGCACCTTCGTGATGGAAGAATTGCACCTGAGCGTTGCCAAGGTTCCTCCAGGACCGGGATTGCGTATTATCCACCTGTCGGACTTGCATCTGCGTTCCCTGCCAAATCATTTCGCCGCGGCAGCGGCAACCATCAACGACCTGGATCCCGATCTGATTCTACTGACCGGCGACTATCTCGACCAGTCGCGCAAGCTTGCGGGTGTCCTTGACTTCGTCAAACTGTTGCGATGCGAGGGGGGCATCTTTGCCGTCCAGGGCAACTGGGAGTACTGGGCTCGCCTGGAAGGGGAACCCCTGCGGCGGAAATTGGCCAAGGCAGGGGCCGAACTGCTGATCGACGAGCACCGCGACCTGCTGATCCGCGGCATTCCCCTGTCGATCCTCGGCATCGATTACCCGTCGGCCTCCCGCAGTCTGGAAAAGATTCGACAGACCGCAGTCAGCAACCGCCTCAATATTGTTCTTTCCCATGTGCCGGCCTTTGGTCACGACAGACTGGCCTCTGTTGCAGATCTGATTTTAAGCGGGCATACTCACGGCGGTCAGGTTCGGCTGCCCTATATCCATCCCTTCTACTTGCCACGCTTTTCCGCGCCTTTTGTTTCCGGGCTCTATCGGGTAACAGATAGACATATCCCCCTCTATGTCAATCGCGGAATGGGTACCAGTGTTTTACCCGCACGTTTATTCTGCCCACCGGAGATTGCCTTGCTGCAGCTGCACAGCCCTGCGGCAGGCGAAGTGCCCTGGCAACAACATCCCGCATCCCATACCGGCGCCCCCATAAGGTCCTGACGTCTCTTATTCTCAGGGTTCAAGCACAGGCAGCAACCGACGAATCTGTGCCATCAAATCAGCAAAGCCTTCGCCAGTGAGGCTTTGGGCTCCATCGCAAAGGGCGGTTTCCGGAGTGGGGTGAACCTCGATCATTAGACCGTGAGCTCCGGCCACCAATGCCGATCTGGCCATAACCGGCACCAACGCCCTCTTGCCCGTAGCGTGACTGGGATCGACCACAATCGGCAGATGACTCAATTCCCTGACCAAAGGAACAATGGACAGATCGAGAGTGTTGCGGGTGGCCGTTTCAAAGGTACGAATACCTCGTTCACAGAGCACCACCTGACCATTGCCTTCGGCTAGAATATATTCTGCCGCCGCGAGAAATTCCTCCAGAGTGGCACTCATACCCCGCTTGAGAAGTACCGGTCGATCGAGCTTGCCAACCTCTTTCAGCAACTCAAAGTTTTGCATATTGCGAGCGCCAATTTGTATAAAATCGGCATATTGACAAACCGCATCTAATTGACCGATACGCATCACTTCGGTGACCACCGGCATACCAACCTCGTTGCCGGCGGCACGAAGATATTTGAGACCTTCTATGCCCAACCCCTGAAAGGAATGGGGGCCGGTTCGCGGTTTGAAAGCACC
The DNA here is from genome assembly GCA_021107335.1 of Desulfuromonadaceae bacterium. Taxonomy (GTDB): domain Bacteria; phylum Desulfobacterota; class Desulfuromonadia; order Desulfuromonadales; family Syntrophotaleaceae; genus Syntrophotalea_A. The sequence goes on from JAIOSZ010000046.1 coordinate 2,080, forward strand.
ACCACGCAGAATATGAGCGCCGGCGCTTTTCACCAGACGGGCTGCTGTTGCGATCTGCTCTTCGCTTTCAATGGAGCAGGGGCCGGCCATGACCACCGGAGCCAATCCATTCCCCATAACCACGTTGCCGATCCGCACCTCGCTAGCAACTGGATGAAAATCCCGGGAAACCAGTTTATAAGGTTTACTGACATGTATAACCTCAAGCACACCAGAAAGTTCCAGGATAGTGCCATCATCGACATACCCCTGGTTACCAAGGACCCCGATAGCAGTTCGCTCTTTACCGGGAATCGGCTCGCTTCGAAAGCCAAGGGCAACCACAGCCGCCTGAACGGCCCCAATCTCTTCGGCTGTAGCGTGGTGATGCATTACAATAAGCATGGGCAACCAACCCTTCCGTTAAATGAACAACCGACCAACTGGACAATTTCGTTTTACTGATTTCTTATTCGAGCTATGGAAAATACCACTTTTTAACACGGCTTCGCAATTGTCAAAACCAGCAGCGTAGGCTATGCTCGCCAAAGTTTGGCAAAGATTCGACCCGTTAGCCCCCTTACTGAGGCTTTTACCATGCCCCCAATGCGACAGGTTACCCTATATTTGGCGCTTTTCCTCTGTTTAAGCTCTACCGCCGAAGGATCAAGTAAATCGGAAGAAATCATACCGATGCTCGGCTGCCGCGCTTGCCATC
>JAIOSZ010000103.1 GCA_021107335.1 Desulfuromonadaceae bacterium
GTGGGAGCAGCAGGTTGATGCCAAACTGAACGACTGAGTCTCGGACGCACCATCCACCGTAACAAGGGGGGACGGCGTATGATGGATAATAGACCCAAGCTCGGCCAAATGCTGGTCGAAGCAGAGCTTATCGATGAACTCCAGCTCAAGTCGGCCTTGGTCCATCAGCAACACTGGCGTTGCCTGTTCGGTGCCTCGCTGGTGAAGCTTGGCTATGTCGACGAAGAAGAGCTTCTGGAGTATTTAGCCGATGCTTTAAACCTGTTGCGGGTCGATCTCAAATGGCGCGCCATCTCCAGAGAGTTATTAGACCTGGTGCCGGAAGACAAGGCTCGGGAATATCATGTTATCCCGGTGGACCGCGAGGTGTTGCATGGCACGGCCTATTTATTGCTGGCCACCTGTGATCCGACCAATCTGGCTAATTTAGATGATCTGGCTTGTCTCACCGGCTGTGAGATTCGGCCGGCTTTGGCCGCCGAAAAGGAGATTCGGCAGGCTATCGATCGCTGCTATGGCGGCCGTTCGGAGCCGCCGACCACGGTGGACTCGGGGGCGATTCGGCCATCGGCTGACGATCCGGACAAATTTAGTAAATTGCTCCTGTTGCTGCTTGCAAAGGGGCTGATTTCCCGTAGTGAATACGACCTTCTCAAGTGAGTGTGGTTATGGATGGTGAAGTGAAACAATCTTTTTGGCGTCAGGTATTCTGGCCACGGCTGCGCAACAATCGCATGGCCATGGCCGGTGCCGCTATTGTGCTGGTCATGGCTGTCTTGGCGCTGTTGGCACCGCTGCTGGCGCGAGACCCGGGGCATATTGACATCGCCCTGCGTCTGCAAGCACCGAGTCTCCTCTATCCCCTCGGCACCGATGATCTGGGTCGCGATGTGCTGGCCCGCATCCTTTATGGCGCCCGGATCTCTCTGTTAGTTGGGTTTGTAGCGGTCGGTATTGCTACGGCCATCGGTGTGGTTTTAGGTGCCCTGGCTGGCTATTACGGCCGCTGGGTCGATGTCCTGATTATGCGGTTCGTCGATATCATGCTCTGTTTTCCGAGCTTCTTTCTTATTTTGGCGGTGGTGGCCTTTTTAGAGCCGTCCATCTGGAATATTATGATCATCATCGGTCTCACCGGCTGGATGGGAGTCGCCCGACTGGTGCGGGCAGAGTTCCTTTCGCTGCGAGAGCGGGATTTTGTGCTCGCGGTGCGCGCCGCCGGAGCTCGAGACAGGCGCATCATCTTTTGCCACATTTTGCCCAACGCCCTGTCGCCGTTGTTGGTTTCAGCCACTCTGGGTGTGGCCGGTGCGATCCTTACCGAGAGCGCTCTGTCTTTTCTCGGTATCGGCGTGCAGCCGCCGACTCCCTCCTGGGGTAATATGCTCATCACCGGCAAACAGACTCTCGGTAGCGCCTGGTGGCTGTCGGCCTTCCCCGGCCTGGCCATTCTGATCACCGTGCTAGGCTACAACCTTCTCGGTGAGGGGATCCGCGATGCTCTTGATCCGCGCCTAAAAGAATAAACCTTCAACGCAGTGGCCGCAGAGAAATGCCTTTGAAAACAAAAAAAGTGATTTTCTCTGCGATCTCGGCGCTCCCTGCGGTAACATTGCCTTTTTTATAAACTCGCGACTTTTTTGGAATATTAGATTTGACATGAAAACTGGCCGTAACGAGCCCTGTCCCTGCGGCAGCGGCCTTAAATATAAGAAGTGCTGTCTGCTTGCTTCGGCTTCCCTGGCTGTGAATGAGCTGACCCCGGTGCAGCAGGTAGAGGCCCGCGCCCGGGCTTTTGCCGAGGGTGATTTCGCCTTTATCTATGACAGCTACCACTGTGATGCCCCTTTCCGTCGCCACTTTCCGATGCGGGACGAATATCTAAGCTATGCCCGCAGCGATCTTCAAGGCCGCTATCGCATTCACTCCTGTAAGATTTTATGCGACGATATGCCCCTTGAGGGCGAGGCGCGAGTCCTGTTTTTTCTTGATCTTGAGTATGGTGGCGAGGGGCATCAATCCCTGGAACTTGCGCGCTTTTTGAAGACGGCTGATGGGTGGCGCTATCATTCCGGTCAAAAGGTAAATCGCGAACAATTTACTGGCCCACTGGAAGAGGTCACCATGGCCGAGGTTGAAGAGTGCGCCGAGGGAATCTCTTTCTAGCTGTAGCACTATTGATTGGCAAGGGGAGGGCGGTATGACCTCAACCGAGCAAGGATTTAGTTCATGAACGGCAGTAATCGGCCCCGCGTCCTGTGGGCGAGCCGCTTCGGCTTCGTGTTAGCTGCCGCCGGCAGCGCCATCGGCCTCGGTAATATTTGGAAGTTCCCCTATATCACTGGCCAGCATGGCGGTGGGGCCTTTGTGCTGGTCTATTTGGCCTGTATCGCCCTGGTCGGGGTGCCGATCCTGATGGCCGAACTGCTGATCGGCCGCCAAGGACGACGGGATGCTGTTGGCTGCTTCGCGGTTCTTGAAAGACCTGGCAGTCCCTGGATGATTGTCGGGTGGGTCGGAGTCGCCGCGTCCTTTATCCTTTTGTCCTTCTATGCGGTGGTGGCAGGCTGGAGTTTCGATTACGTGGTTATGGCCGCTAGTGGCGCCCTGCGCGGCCGCAGTCCCGTTGAGATCGAAGGGTTGTTCGGGGTCTTGGTTTCCTCGCCGGGTCGGGTAATCTTCTGGCAGGGGGTGTTTGTCGTTGCGACAGTAGCTATTGTTCTTGGCGGCGTGAGGCATGGCATTGAGCGCTGCAGCCGTATTTTGATGCCGGCTCTCTTTGTTTTGCTGTTGGTGCTGTTCGGTCGTGGCTTAATGTCGTCGGGTGGTGTACCGGCGCTTCGTTTCATGTTCCAGGCCGATTTCTCCGCTCTGACTCCCCAGGCCCTGCTTGACGCTGTGGGCCACGCTTTTTTCACCCTGTCCCTTGGGGCCGGCACCATGATCACCTACGCCTCCTATCTCGATCCCGAGGCTGATCTAGGTGGCCTGGCCCTGCGTATCGCCCTGTTAGACA
>JAIOSZ010000005.1 GCA_021107335.1 Desulfuromonadaceae bacterium
AGAGCCAGGGGCAGGGTGATGCTAGCGGTGAGGCTGAAAGAGCGTGCTATAAGTTGAGGTAGAGGTAGTTTCCAGTAGCTCCAGATAATACCCAAAAGAGCTGCGAGTATTAGGGGGTTAGAGAACAAGCTGCGATACCAGAAATGCCACCCGGTTTGTCGAGACCCTGTTCTTTGCGGAAGTAACAAAGCCAGGATGGATAACAGATTGATGACCGGAACCAGGCAACCCATAAACATGCCGGCCCGGGCAAAGGCTTCGTCGCCATAAGCACTAAATACGATCGGCAGGCCAATGTAGGCCAGGTTCCCTCGGAAGGCACCCTGGCTGAAGGCGCCGCGGTCTTCTCGTCGATACTTGCGACCTAGGGCAGCGTAGCTGTAGGAAAGAATCAAGCCACTTAGCATGACAAATGTAGCTCCCACAACCATTCGGCCGTTGAAGGTGGCCCCAAAGTCGGCTGTGGCGATTTTATGGAAGAGCAGGGAGGGTAAACCGATGAAGTAGACCAGCCGGTTGGCTTGATGTAGAAAACGATCATCAATCAGTTCGATGCGTCGAATCAGGTAGCCCAGACCAATAACGAAAAATACCGGCAGAATTATAAGGGCTATTTCGGTAAATACCTGCACAAGCGGTCCTTTGATTGATAGTTTGGCCCAGCATACTCCGCCCCAGTGGTGGCGGCAACCTTAGAAAGCACTTCGGCTTAGCTTCCTTGACTTTTGGAGTCTGGACGGTTAGATGTTAAATATGGCTGACAGGATGCCGGCAAAAAAACTCTTATTGTTTGTAGTGGCTTCGGGCCTGTTGGTCTTGCTTGTTGCCAGCCTATGGCATGTGAGCTCGTGGCGTGGCGGGGCTCTACCTGAAACAAGGGCTATGGTCGACGGACCGGCTCCCGATTTTTTACTGCCGGACCTGTATGGCCGTCAACGCTCCCTAAGTCAGTTCCGGGGTCATAACGTACTTCTTGTCTTCTGGGCTTCCTGGTCTCCTCCCTGCCGTGCTGAGATGGCATCTCTGCAACGTTTGCATGACAACTCTGCCGTTCAGAACCTCAAAGTTATAGCGGTTAATGTTGGAGAAACAAAGGGTCAGGTCGCCTCTTTTGTAGATCGGCAGCAGCTTTCTTTGCCGATCCTTTTAGATGCAGGGAACGATGTTCAGCAGCTCTATGGGGTGAATCAGCTGCCTCTGGCTTTTCTTGTCGATCGCCAGGGCAGAATTATTGCCCGGCACCTTGGTCTGCGGGACTGGAATTCCAGCGATGTAATTACCGAGCTTAACCTACTCAGCGGAGAGTGATTCAATGAGCAATGCTGCCGATATTACCTTGTGGATCGCATTTTCAGCCGGGATTCTGTCCTTTTTCTCCCCCTGTGTCTTGCCTTTATTGCCTTCCTACATAACCTATATTACTGGTCTCAGCTTCGGTCAGTTGCAGGAAGCACACCCTGGTGCCCGCGTTCGGTTGACGGTATTGTGTCACTGTCTGATCTTTATTGCCGGCTTCTCTACCGTTTTCATTTTGCTAGGGGCCTTAGCCGGGATAGCTTCAGCCTCTTTCCATGGGCAGTTGCAGACGGTTCTGGTCTGGGTGCAGAGAATTGGTGGAATTCTGATCTTTCTGTTCGGAATCCACCTCAGCGGGTTGTTTCATTTCGGTATTTTGCTCGGCGAGAGACGGATTCATTTGCACCGCAAACCGGCCGGGTTTGCCGGCACCTTTGTGGTCGGATTGGCCTTTGCCGCCGGTTGGACTCCGTGCATCGGTCCGATTCTGGGTACTATCTTGGCTTTGGCTGCAGGGTCATCAGCTGGGCCCGGCCGCGGCATTTTGTTGTTGATGATTTATTCGGCGGGTTTAGGTTTACCCTTTTTGCTGGCGGGTTTGCTCTTTCATAGCTTCCTGTCCTTTTTCAAGCGTTTTCGTAAGTACATCCGTCTGGTGGAGATCTTTACCAGTGTCCTGTTGATGGTGGTCGGTGTCATGCTGTTTTTCGATATGTTTGGTATGGTCACAGGCTATCTGTACCGCCTGTTGCCTCCTTCTGGTTGAGCCAAGGGCCCTTTTTGGACTTGACAGTCATTATCCGCTGCTGATATTTTTGAAATTCATTTTCATGGGAGGGGTAATGACCGACAAACGTGCAATGTTCCGCGAATTTGTGGTTCGCAAAGGGCTGAAGTGGACGAAGCAGAGGGAAGTGATTCTCGAAGAATTTATCAGTTCCAAAGAACACCTTTCCACTGAAGATCTTTATCTAGAAATTCGTAGTAAAAACCCCCATATTGGTTATGCCACGGTCTACCGAACTCTGAAACTCTTTGCTGAGTGCGGTATCGCCGAAGAGCGTGACTTCGGTGCAGGGCAAGTTCTATATGAATTGAGCCACGGTGGAGACCATCACGACCACCTTATTTGCACCGGTTGCGGAGCCATCATCGAGTTTGAGGATAGGCGTATTGAAAAACTACAGGATCAAGTGGCTCAAGACCATCAGTTCACCATAGCCAGTCACCGACTGGAGATCTTTGGCCTGTGTGCCAAATGCGCACCCGGCTAAAAGTTGCCAGACCCTTTTTTGAAATATTTTTAAATTCCCCTTTTTAAATAGAAATAATTGCAATGGCTTCTCAGAACAAAGCACCCAAGGGTGACCGTAAGGTTATTCTGGTCGGAAACCCCAATGTTGGCAAAAGCGTTCTCTTCAATGCCCTGACCGGGGCTTATACCGTTGTTTCCAACTATCCTGGTACCTCTGTGGCCGTAGCGCGCGGTCATTGTGAAATCAAAGGCCAGCGTTACGAAATTCTCGATACCCCCGGTATGTACTCGCTTTTGCCGATCACCGAGGAAGAGCGAGTTGCTCGCGAGATGCTGCTACTGGAAGACGCCCATGCGGTTATTCATGTTCTCGATGCCCGTAATATCGAGCGCATGTTGCCCATGACCCTCCAGCTTATCGAAGCGGGCCTTCCGGTGATTTTGTTGGTCAATATTCTTGACGAAGCAGAACGCTCCGGCATGTCTATCGATATCCCGCAGTTGCAGGAGAAGCTCGGTATCCCGGTGGTGGGAGGGGCGATGCGCAGCAAGCGCGGCTTGAAGGAGGTGCGGCAGGCTATCGCCGAGTGCACTGGCGATGAATTACCGTCTTTTGGCTACTCATCCGATCTGGAAAAGGATATTGCCAAGGTAGCGGACACCCTGACAGGGGATTATCGACTGGATCTTCGTGCTTTGGCGTTACTGCTGCTGCAAAAAGACGACGAAATTCTAGCCCTTGTAAGTGACCGGGAGGCTGACAACTTCGAGCGGGTGCAGCAGGCCGCTGCCGAAACCGCCTTTGAACACCGTTTCGATCTTCATTTACGCATCAGCCTGGAACGTAAGCGGGTATGTAAAGGACTGCTGGCGGAAACCGTGCGGCAGCCTGAGAATAGGCGACTGCGCTTTTCCGATCGCCTTTCTGCCTGGACAACCAATCCCTGGACCGGTTTCCCGCTGTTGATTCTGGTGCTCTATTTCGGCATTTATCAATTTGTCGGCAAGTTCGGGGCTGGTGTGCTGGTCGATCTCTGCGA
>JAIOSZ010000079.1 GCA_021107335.1 Desulfuromonadaceae bacterium
CTGGACGATTCGGGAAGTTTTACCGAAATCCCCGGCGTTTCAACAAAGGTCGTAGAGATCATAAAGAAGATCAACAGTAAAAAGACCACGTCGACCATCGGGGTCAGGTCGACCCGCGGGCTTTCTCGTTTTTTACGCAGAAAGGCCATATCTAGTCTCCCAGGATATCGACCAGACGCAAGGAACTGGCTTCCATCTCCAGAACGATGCTATCGAGCCGGCTGGAAAGATATTTATGCAACAGCAACACCGGAATAGCGACGGACAGCCCGGCAGCGGTAGTGATCAGTGCTTCGGAGATACCACCACCAAGGGTCGCCGGTGTTCCCATACCCTGAGTCGCAATCACTGTAAAGGCTTTTATCATTCCGAGAACTGTGCCCAACAGACCGAGCAGGGGCGAAATCGTAGCAATAGTGCCGAGTAAGCCGAGATATCGTTCCAGAGGCGCTGATTCGCGGATGCCGGCCTCTTCAACAGCAGTTTTAATCTGATCGCGACTGCGGCCTTTGGCCCGCAGAGCCGCCAAAAGAATGTGTGCCAAAGGCGTACCGTAGCGCTGACAAACAATAATGGCTTCATCGATGCGCTGTTTTCCGACCAGGTCCTCAACCTCTTTGACCAACTCACGAGAACCTCGGTTGACCCGGAAAAAATTCCATAGCCGCTCGAGAAAAATTCCGAAAGCCAGAATTGAGCACAGCAAGATCGGCCACATAAGTGGGCCCCCCTGTTGAAAATAGTCCATCATAACGATTAATCCTTTCTTACCTCGCACAGGCTTAGGTTATCATAATACCGTTAAATATCCGTTGTTCGGCACGCTAAAGCAAAGAAGACTATTCGTTGCCTTCTCTTTGCAAATCGACAAAGCACTGGGATAACAGACGATAGGTTTCCTGCAAATGTTGTGGGATCACACGAACCTCGGCGAAAACTGGCATAAAATTAGTATCGCCAACCCAACGCGGGACAAGGTGTAAATGGAGGTGATCCGCAATACCCGCCCCGGCAATGGGACCGATATTCATTCCTATATTAAAGCCCTGGGGCTTGCAATACTTATCCAAGACCTTTCGAGACAATTTCAAAAGTTGGTGCATCTCCAGCATTTCCTCATCTTCAATATCGGCTATATCAGCAATGTGACGATAAGGAGCAATCAAAAGGTGGCCATTGGTATAAGGGAACTTGTTCATCATAACAAAAGCCAGGCGCCCGCGGAGTAAGACCAGCCGTTCACTGTCTTCATCGTCCTTGTCTGCCACACAAAAAACACAATCGTCGCACTGTTCATCCTTGCTTTGTAGATAGCTCATTCGCCAGGGTGCCCACAAATGCTTTACCATGAATCCTCCTTCGGAACAGAGTCGCTAATCGCCCCGATAACCATCAGCCGTTAAAATACCGGTTACACCTCTTTGCACCAACAGGTTTAGAAACGATCTACAAATTGTATTGCTAACTGGTGTCCATCCGGAAACTTTAGATGGACACAGTGCAGTTTTCATATGGGAAAAGAGCCGTTTCCGGATAAAAACTAACTGGAATATCAGCAAGCGTTTCAATCCAATGGAATAATACGGCCCTGTATGGTATCAGCAACCTCTAAAATTCCTACAGAATGAAAGGGCGCATTGCGGCGGTCTGTGGGGCTTCCAGGATTGAATAGAAACTGCTCTCCTTGCCATCTGCAGGTTGGCATATGACTGTGGCCATAGACCAAACAATCTATATTTTCGCTAGAAAACTCATTTAGCAAACGCTGCTCTAACCCCTTTGGGGAGCCCCAGCCATGGGCGAGTCCAATGCGAAAGGGACCCGCAGAGATTACCCTTCGCGTGGCAAGATCAGCTGTTGGTGAATCCATATTGCCGCACACCGCCAGAATAGGACACGTTGTAAAACGGCTCAGAATCTGCGGGTCGACCAAATCCCCCGCATGCAAAATAAGATCTACTCCTTGAAAATGCTGCTCTTGAACGGATTGTATCAGTGTGTCATCAAACCAAGCATCGACGAAATGAGTATCGGAAATAACGCCAATACGGCAGGGCCATTTAATGGAAGAGTATTGCACGAATAAAACCTTAAAATATCATGGTAGCAAGTCTGGACAACCAGGCAGTTTAACCATTCCTGGAAAACAAAATTGGCCCCACGGTGGGAGCCCACTATTTCATTTCAGTAGTTTAACTGGTATAATGCTGGGCAGTCAAAAACAATTATCACCTATCTACAATTGATGTTGAGGAGAACAACTACCGATGCAATATATCAGCACTCGCGGACAGATTCAGGAAATTTCGTTTAAAGAGGCTGTCATGATGGGTCTCGCGGACGACGGTGGGCTGCTCCTACCCGCCACAATTCCCAACCTGTCTGCCGGGGACATAGCAGCGCTGAGTAAAATGACCTATCCCGATCTGGCATTTCGGATTATATCCTTATTTGCCGAAGGCATTCCGGCGGATGACCTCAAGGATCTGGTCGACCGTTCTTACCGCTCCTTTAACCACGATGAAGTCACCCCAGTGGTTCACCAAGACGGCGTCTACGTCCTTGAACTGTTTCACGGCCCTACCCTGGCCTTCAAGGATGTTGCGCTACAGTTTCTCGGCAACCTGTTCGAATACCTATTGAAAGAACGGGGTGAGAAAATGAACATCCTTGGCGCCACCTCCGGGGATACCGGAAGTGCCGCCATCTATGGGGTGCGGGGCAAAGAAAACATCAATATCTTCATCCTTCATCCCCATCAGAAGGTCTCCCCGATCCAGGAATTGCAGATGACCACCGTCACCGACCCCAACGTCTTCAACTTAGCTATCCGCGGGACCTTTGACGACGGCCAGCGCATCGTCAAGGAAATCTTCGGCGACCTGGAGTTCAAATCCCGCCTTTCCCTCGGCGCGGTAAACTCCATCAACTGGGCCCGTGTGCTGGCCCAGGTCGTCTACTATTTCTATGCCTTCGGTCGGGTACAGAGGGACACCGGCTGCAAAGAAGCGTATTTTTCTGTACCGACTGGCAATTTCGGCGATATTTTTGCCGGCTTCATCGCCAAACGCATGGGCCTGCCCATTCGTCGCCTCATTCTGGCCACCAACGAAAACGACATCCTGTCCCGCTTCGTCGGCCAAGGCGACTATTCCATCGCCGATGTGGTCGAAACGCCGGCACCGTCCATGGATATTCAACTGGCCAGTAACTTTGAGCGATATCTTTACTATCTGCTGGATGAAGATACCGCCAAGGTTCGCAAGGCCATGGCAGACTTTGCCGAGACTGGCAATTTAGCTTTCGATTCCTCCCTGCAAGAACGGGTCGCTCAGGACTTCCTCAGCGGCTCCGCCAATCGCAGCGAAACCATTGACACCATTCGGGACTTCTACCAGTCAACCGGCTACGTGCTCGATCCGCATACGGCTATTGGCGTAAAGGTCGGCAAAGAGCAGGCCGGTGGCGAATGTCCCCTCATCTGTCTGGCTACAGCCGATCCTGCCAAATTCGGCGACGCAGTTCAGGAAGCCATCAACACTTCGCCGACGATGCCCGAATCCCTGGCCGGCATCGAACAGCGCCCCAGCCGCTGTGAAATTATCGATGCTGATAGCAACGCGATACGTAATTTTGTTGAGCAGCACAGCTGCTAGTTCAAAAAATTCAGCAACAGACTTCATTTAGCCAAACTAGCCAAAGCATAAAAAAAGCCCCCGGTCTTAAGACCGGGGGCTTTTTTTGCTTTGTCATTTACGCCTGATTAGCAGTCGTAGTAAAGAGCGAATTCTTCGGGTACCGGACGCATGCGAACCGGGTTAACTTCCGCTTCGGTCTTGTACTCGATCCACTTCTCGATAACATCTTCAGTGAAGACATCACCCTTGAGCAGGAAGTCGTGATCCGCCTGAAGAGCTTTGAGAGCTTCGTCCAGGGTACCAGCAACGCAAGGAATATCTGCCAACTCTTCCGGAGGAAGAGCGTAGAGGTCCTTGTCCAAAGGCTCGCCCGGGTCAATCTTGTTCTCAATACCGTCCAGACCAGCCATAAGAACGGCCGAAAAGCACAGGTAGCCGTTGGCAGACGGATCGGGAGTCCGATACTCAACACGCTTGGACTTAGGGTTCGAAGTCGTCGGGATACGCAAGGCGGCGGAACGGTTACGGCCGGAATAAGCCAAGTTTACCGGAGCTTCGAAGCCAGGAACCAGGCGCTTGTAAGAGTTGGTGCTGGGGTTGGTGAAAGCACACAGAGCCTTGGCGTGCTTGACAATGCCGCCGATGAAGTAAAGGGCATTTTTGGACAGACCGGAATAACCATCGCCAGCGAAGGTGTTGACGCCGTCTTTCCAGATCGAAACGTGGACGTGCATGCCGCTGCCGTTATCATCAAACAGGGGCTTGGGCATGAAGGTTACGGTCTTGCCATTGCGCACGGCAACGTTCTTGATGATGTATTTGAACCACTGCAGGGTGTCGCCCATGCTGACCAGGGAATCGAAACGCATGTCGATTTCGCACTGACCGCCGGTAGCCACTTCGTGGTGAGAAGCTTCGATGCGCATGCCAACGCTCTGCAGCACTTGAACCATTTCGTTACGCAGATCAACCAGTGAATCGGTAGGCGCGCAAGGGAAGTAACCTTCCTTGTGGCGAGGCTTATAACCGAGGTTGGGGTATTCTTCACGGCCGGTGTTCCAGATACCTTCGGTGCTATCAACACTATAGAAGGACTGATTGCAGCTTGAGGCATAACGAACGTCTTCAAACACGAAGAATTCGGGCTCGGGACCGATGAAAGCCGTATCACCAATGCCGGTCGACTTAAGGTAGGCTTCGGCTTTTTGTGCGATGAAACGAGGATCGCGGCTGTAGCCTTCCTTGGTGATCGGATCGTAGATATTACAGATCAGGCTCAGAGTGGTCATTTCCACAAAGGGATCGATCATCGCGGTGTCAGGATCGGGAACGATGGACATGTCGCTGTTGTGGATTGGCTGCCAACACGGATGGAAGAACCGTCAAAACCGAGACCCTCTTCAAAGACCTCTTCTTCAAACTCGCTCACCGGGGTGGTAAAATGTTGCCAGATACCGACAAAGTCCAGAAACTTGTAATCGACCATCTGGACATTATTTTCTTTTGCAAACTGAAGTACCTCTTTTGGCGTCATTGTGCTGCTCCTTTAGATTTTTAATGCGTTTTCAGAACCACACCCGGCGGATACCCCCCGGCTTCAATAGCTTGGCATTACAAAGCATCCACACCGCTTTCGCCGGTACGGATACGAACAACCTCTTCGATATTTGAGACGAAAATTTTACCGTCACCAATGCGACCGGTACGGGCAGCCTCGGAAATTACTTCAACAACCTTGGCCGCCATATCGTCCTGTACAATGATTTCCATTTTAATCTTAGGAATGAAATCGACAACATATTCAGCGCCACGGTAGAGTTCAGTATGGCCCTTCTGCCGCCCAAATCCCTTAACTTCACTGACAGTAATCCCCTGAATGCCGCTTTCGCTCAACGCTTCTTTCACTTCATCTAGCTTAAAAGGTTTGATGATCGCTTCAACTTTTTTCATTTGTCTTACCTCCGGAATAAAAATAGGCAAATGAAGGAATATTCTGCTCGCTTAATTCCAGCCTTTTACCATAAATCTACTTGCCGCAAATCGGGCGCAACCAAGATTGCTTCTTCTATTAATACCTTGACTGAGCAATTCCCTTGCCAAAACAACTAACCAACCCGAAACAAGGAGCTAACACATTGAATCAAAACTGTTTTTTAAGAAAGCATGAACCATCTACCCATGAAGTCTCTTGTGCGGAGACCCCAATTTGCTTACTTTTTATGCACAGACCGTTGTGCCGTGATGCTTTTATGGGCAGGCCAAGACTATTGATTTGCCAACTCCATCTGATTACACCACAACAAAAGGTAAAATTAAAGCCACGACAGAAGGAAAAACAGGACTTAAGTATCTAAAAACAGAGCCTTTAGCCCCCCCCTCTTCCTCGCCCACTCCATGAACAAAAACCATTCATGCTCAAAATTTGGGGTAAACAATCCACTGCCTAGCATTTGAGCAACTTCTTCCACGGAGTAAAAGGCAATCGCTTCTATCTCCTGCGGGTCGAACTCAACAACCCCATCGTAGCAGAGCCAAAAAGAAGTGACATTTTCCGACTCAAAGGCGTTGCGATGAGGATAAGTATATAAGAGTTCAAGAGGCTGGTTAATAATACCCAACTCCTCGGCCATCTCCCTTAAAGCGCCGGCCTGATAATCTTCTCCGGGATCTAGATGGCCGCCAACGCTGGTATCCCAGCGACCGGGCTGAACATCTTTGGAACAAGAGCGTTTTTGCAACAGGACCTGCCCCGTACTGTTAAATACCAATACATGAGCAACCCGATGGACCAAGGACGGATTACCGTGGCAGGACGATCGAGGTGCCTGACCGATGACACAACCCTGATCATCAACGATATCGAGCATCTCCACCATAAGGACCAACTATCCGCGGTCGAAAAAGATATTTTTACCCCTGGCAGACAAGGGAATTCCGTAAGCCATGGAGACATCGGGACCAAGCATTTTGAGTTCTACCGCTGCCTTGCCGGCAGAATACATAATACGATTATCCAACCGCAGATCAGCGGCACGACTGACAGCAGAGCCTAATGCTATGCCGAGATCACCGCTGTTAAAAGCGCAGACTCCCCCGGATGCAATGAGGTCCTGACAATCTCCAAACCCGCAGTATCTACAATGGGGCAAGCCCATCACTTCCTTACGAGTGCCGATCAACACAACCACCGGTGAATCATCTATATTCTGTGCATCGCGCTCAAAAAATTCTACACCGTCATGACGGGCAATGTCCCTCATAGTATCGGCCAACCGAGTCTTATCTGC
>JAIOSZ010000123.1 GCA_021107335.1 Desulfuromonadaceae bacterium
ACCAGCGAACGAATGGTTGACGACGTGGTTGGACCGATTTGCGAGTCCGGTGATTTTCTCGCTCAGGATCGGGAAATACCGGTCTTCAAACAGGGCGAACTGTTGGCCGTCACCTCAGCCGGTGCTTACGGTTTCACCATGGCTTCCAACTACAACAGCCGGCCTCGCACTCCAGAGGTGATGGTCAAAGGCGACCAGGTGCTGGTGATTCGCCAACGGGAAACCTATGACGATCTGATTAAAGGCGAAAGCATCCCGGAAGGGATCTGAGCCCGCTGTCTGCCTCCGGAACTTCCGAGGCAACACGCGTCCAATTGATTCGCAAATACTGGAGGAACCAGTCATGTTCAGAGGATCTATCGTGGCCATCGTCACCCCCTTCGACAATGAGGGGCGCTTTGACGAGGAGGCATTTCGGCAACTTGTCGAGTTTCAGATCGAGAACGGCACTGATGGCATCGTACCCTGCGGCAGCACCGGCGAGGCGGCAACCCTCAACCATCAGGAGCATACGGAAGTCATTCGTGCCTGTGTCGCGCAGGTCAACAAACGGGTGCCGATTCTGGCGGGCACTGGCTCCAACTCCACCCGCGAAGCTATTGAACTGACCAAAGCGGCCAAGGCGGCTGGTGCGGACGGCGCGCTGCTCATCACCCCCTATTACAATAAGCCCTCCCAAGAGGGACTCTACCACCATTTCAAGACCGTGGCGGAGCAGGTTGCCCTGCCTCAGATGCTCTATAATGTCCCCGGACGCACCGGCATCAACCTAACCGTGGAGACCACTGTACGTCTTGCAGAGTTAGCCAACATCATCGGCCTCAAGGATGCCTCCGGCGGCGTCAATCAGGCCGGCGAGATTCTCGCCTGCACCGGGGAAGATTTCGCCATCCTGTCCGGTGACGACAGCCTGACCCTGCCCTTCATGTCCGTCGGCGCCAAGGGGGTGATCTCGGTTACCGCCAACATCATGCCAGCGGCGGTCAAAGCTCTGATTTCCGCCATCGAAGAAGGCCACTGGGTCGAGGCTCGCCAGCAACACTATAAACTCCTCGATATCCACAACATCATGTTCATCGAGTCGAATCCGACCCCGGTCAAGGCCGCTCTTGAACTGATGGACATTTGCAAAGCCGGGGTGCGTCTGCCCCTGGTCACCATGCAACCGCAGAGTATCGAACAACTGAAAACGGTCATGGCCCATCACAGCCTGATCGCTTAAGCCACAGATACCGGTCAAACCGGGGAGGAAACTATGGTTAAAATTGCCGTTAACGGCGCTGCCGGACGTATGGGTGGCCGCATCATCACTGCCATCAAAGAGAGCGAAGGCCTGGAACTGGCCGGCGCGCTGGAAAGGACCGGCCACGACATGCTCGGCCAGGACGCTGGCAGTATCGCCGGTTGCGGCCCCCTTGGCGTCACTATCACCGACAGCCACGAACTGGCCCTGCAGGACGCCGAGGTGCTTATCGATTTCACCTTCCCCGAGGTGACTCTGAAAAACCTCGAAGTGTGCGCCCGCCTGGGCAAGAAAATGGTCATCGGCTCTACCGGATTTACCCCGGAACAGAGAGCGGCGGCAGAGAAATTTGCCGAAAAGATTCCCGTGGTGTTGGCACCGAACATGAGCGTCGGTGTTAACGCCTGCTTCAAGATCCTCAAGGATGCCGCCAAAATTCTTGGCGAGGGCTTCGACGTGGAAATCGTCGAACTGCACCACAACCAGAAAAAAGACTCCCCAAGCGGTACCGCGGTACGCATGGGCGAGATCGTCGCCGACGCCCTTGATCGCGACTATCAAAAGAGCGCTGTCTACCATCGCGAAGGAATGTGTGGCGCCCGCACCAAGGATGAGATCGGCATGCAGACCGTGCGCGGCGGCGACATTGTTGGCGAGCATACTGTCTACTTCATCGGTATGGGCGAGCGCATCGAGATTACCCACCGGGCCATGAGTCGCGACATGTTCGCCCGCGGCGCGGTACGGGCCGCCAGTTGGATCGACGCACAACAGCCCGGCATTTACGATATGCAGGACATTCTGGGACTGAACTAAATAATCCCGTTACTTTCAATGACTGTTACAGCGTAAGGTAAAAATCTAAAAATCTTTTTCACCGCCCGTTCGCTTTGCTCACTAGAGAACGCAGAGAACTGCTTGAAAGCCTAACTTTAATTTTCTTTGCGGCCTCTGCGATAAAGGCTTGGCCTTTAATCGATCCATGGCTTAAGTGACGGTGCTAAGCAATCTAAACCACCAGGAATTCGGACTAAGCGTCTTCCCCGTGAACTATACAAACATCTGGAGGATTATCTGTGGCACGTTTAAATGACAACTATCTCAAGCTCAAGGCCGGCTACCTGTTTCCCGAAATCGGCCGGCGGGTCAAAGGCTTTACCGACGCCAACCCGGAAGCCAAGGTTATCAAACTCGGCATCGGCGATGTTACCCAGCCTCTGGCCCCGGCGATCATTGACGCTTTTCATAAAGCGGTGGACGATCTGACCAAGGGTGAATCCTTCATGGGCTACGGCCCCGAGCAGGGCTACAAGTTCCTCATCGATACCCTCATCGAGAAGGCCTACAAACCCCTGGGCGTCTCCCTGCAGGCCTCTGAGATCTTCATCTCAGACGGCAGCAAGTGCGACTGCGCGAATATCCTCGACATCTTCGCCCTCGACAATAAGGTGGCTATCTGCGATCCGGTTTACCCGGTTTACAACGACACCAACGTCATGGTCGGCCGCACCGGCGAAGCCGACGAAAAGGGCTACTACGAAGGTATGGTCTACCTGCCATGCACTGAGGAAAACGGCTTCACCCCTGCCATTCCCACGGAAAAGGTGGACATCGTCTGCCTCTGCTACCCCAATAACCCGACGGGTACCGTAGCCACCAAAGAGAATCTGCAGAAGTGGGTCGAATATGCCCTGGCGAACGAGGCAGTGCTGTTTTACGACGC
>JAIOSZ010000344.1 GCA_021107335.1 Desulfuromonadaceae bacterium
GCCCGCGCAGCCGCCAGGGTAACGCGAACCTCCGCTGGATGATGACCATAGTCATCGACGACCATGATACCGTCCTGCTGGTACTTGCACTGGAAGCGACGCTGAACACCGCAGAAATCTTGAAAGGCCTCGGCAATGGTGGCGAAAGGGATCTCAAGCTCGTGAGCCACAGCAACCGCCGCTAGGGCATTGAGTACGTTGTGCTGACCCGGCATGCGCATGGACAGGCGACCGAGACGCTCGCCCTGATAACAGACAGTGAAGCTGCTACGCTCCTCCCGGTACTCGATATCTATGGCGTTAAAGTCAGCCTGAGTCGAGAGACCGTAAGTAATGAAACGCTTCTGCACCTTCGGAATCATGCTTTGAATATTTTCGTCGTCGAGACATAACACCGCCACACCGAAGAATGGCACCTTGTTGATGAACTCGGAAAAAGTCTCCTTGATGTGATCCAGATCGCGATAAAAGTCGAGGTGATCGGCATCGACGTTCGTGACCACGGCAATAGTCGGCGACAGCTTCATGAAAGAGCCGTCAGATTCGTCGGCCTCGGCGACCAAAAACTTGCCCTGACCGAGCTTGGCATTGGAACCGATGGAGTCGAGGCGTCCTCCGATGACGACCGTAGGATCGATGCCGCCATGGGAGAGGACCGTCGCCACCATACTGGTGGTGGTGGTCTTGCCGTGGGTTCCGGCCACGGCAATACCATATTTCATACGCATCAACTAGGCCAGCATCTCCGCCCGGGGAATAACCGGTACCAGCAGGCGGTGGGCTTCCAAAACTTCGGGGTTATCGGCTTTGACCGCCGTCGAAGTCACCACCACGTCGACCTCCTGCAGATTTGCCGCTGCATGGCCGTAACAAATCTCACCACCCAAATCGATGAGCCGTCGGGTGATTTCAGATTCCCGCAAATCAGAACCGGACACCCGGTAGCCTAGATTGAGCAGGACTTCGGCGATGCCGCTCATGCCGATGCCGCCGATACCGACAAAATGTATTTTTCGAATCTTTCCGTACATGAATAACCTTATTTTACTTTTTGCAATACCATCGCCGAACGCTCGGCAATGCGGTGACATTCGTCTAAAATTATTTCTGCTGCTCCTCGCTTAGCGAGGGAGCGAGCGACACCAGCCATCGAATTCAATCGGGGTCGATCCTGCAACAGATCGCTGGCCATACGGGCCAGGCATTCGCTGGTCATTTCGCTTTGAGACAGCAGCAGACCTGCCCCCTTGCTACTCAGCGTACGGGCATTGGCTGTCTGGTGATCGGCCGCGGCATAGGGATAGGGAATCAAGATTGCCGGCCGACCACAGACGGTCAACTCGGCGAGGGTGGTGGCTCCAGCTCGGCAGATGACCAGATGCGCTTGGGCGTAAGCTGCTGCCATATCGTTAATAAAGGGCACCACCTCGGCATCGTGCCAGCCGGCCTGACGATAGCCCTCCTGTACCTCTTGCAGATCGGCAGCCCCGGTCTGATGCAAAATCCGCAGACTGCCGCGGAAGTTCTCGAGGTGGGGCAAAGCTCCGACCATGGCCTGGTTGATAGCTCGCGCCCCGCGACTACCACCAAATATCAGCAGAGTCGGTTGGTCTACCGGCAAGGGTGGGCAATCTTCCATGCCGCTGCGCAGAGGATTGCCGGTCAAAATGGTGCGGCCGCGATTAAAAGCCCGGTCGGCTTCGCTGAAGGACAGACAGACTCGCTCGGCCCAGCGGGCCAGCAATCGATTGGTCAGTCCCGGCCAGGCATTCTGCTCGTGAATGACGCAGGGAATGCCTTTCAGACGTGCCGCCAGCAGTGCCGGGCCGGAGGCGTAACCGCCCACGCCCAATACCACATCAGGTTTAAACCGGTCAAGGATGCGCGACGCCTGACGAATGCTGTTGGCCAGTTGAGGCAGCAGGCGCATTTTGCCCCAGATCCCCTGACCGACCAGACCACTAATATTTACCGTCTCCAGCGGCAAGCCGAGCTCCGGTAAAACCCGCGCCTCAATGCCACGCTTGGTACCGACAAACAGCACCTGCGCGTCGGCATCGCTGGCCAGTAATTTTTGCGCCAGAGCCACGGCCGGAAAAAGATGGCCGCCGGTGCCACCGCCCGCCAACAATAAGTTCATGGCGTCCCCTCCTTGGTCTGGCTGGAAATATTCAACAAAATACCCACGGCCGCCATGCTCACCAGCAGGCTGGTGCCGCCGTAGGAAACAAAGGGCAGTGCCAAACCCTTGGTCGGTAGCAAGCCCATAACCACAGCGATATTGATAAAGGCCTCCAGGCCGGGCAAAGTGGTTATACCAAAAGCTAAATGCCGGCCAAAGTCGTCTGGGGCCTGTAGGGCGGTGCGAAACCCCCGTAACACCAGCACCAGAAACATGGCGGTTATCACCAGCACGCCGGCGAAGCCGAGTTCTTCTCCAACCACCGAAAAGATAAAATCGGTGTGGGCTTCGGGAAGATAATAGAGCTTCTGTTTGCCTTCGCCCAAGCCGTTACCAAACAGACCTCCGGTACCAAAGGCAATCAGACTCTGAATGATCTGAAATCCAGCATCCGTCGGATCCTGCCAGGGATCGAGAAAGGTCATGAGCCGCCTGCGCCGATAGGCCACGTGCCACATCGCATAGTAAAGAAAGGGCAGCGATAGCAGCACGAAATAGAGCAGGTGGCTGATGCGAGTGCCAGCGGCCATCAGCATCAGCCCTGCAACGATCGCCAGGGTCATGGCGCTACCTAAGTCGGGCTGCAGCAATAGCAGCCCAAGCAACAGGGACAGCACGAGCATGTAGGGAAGAATACCCAACTTGAAGGTCTTGACTTTGTCCTGTTTCTTGGCCAAGGAGTTAGCGACATAGACTACCATCGCCAGCTTTACCGCCTCGGCGGGCTGAAAATTAAAGCCGGGCAACCGAATCCAACGGCAGGCTCCGTTGACCTGGGCTCCAACACCGGGCACCAGTACCAGAATTAGGGCAATGGCGCTGCAGAGCAGCCCCGGTACCGCAAGTTGGCGCCAACGGTGATAATCTAGCTGCATAAACCCGGCTAACAAAGCAAAACCGGCCATGGCGAAAAGACCTTGCCGCTTGAGAAAATGGAACCCGTCCTGATATTTTCCCGCCGCCATCACCGAGGAGGATGAATAGACCATAACCAAGCCGAAGCAGGTCAGCGCGACCGTCAGCACTAGAAGGGTATGATCGTAATCCCGCCGCAAAGTCATGACTCAGCCCTCCCCTTTTGCGATCAACTGCTGCACCGCTTGAACGAAGACCTCGCCCCGTTCGGCATAAGAGTTAAACATATCGAAACTCGAGCAGGCTGGGGAGAGTAACACCGAACCACCGCATGGAGTCAGTTGCTGTGCAAGGCACACCGCTTCTTCCAAAGTTGTTGCCTGATGACAGGTGACGTTATCCTCAAGAGCTGTTCTTATGCGCTTTGCCGCTTCACCGATGAGAATCAAATGGCCGACCTTGCCGACTGCGGCTTCGGCCAAGAGACCGTAGTCACCGCCCTTATCCCGCCCACCGGCGATCAGGGTCACCGGTGCGGACAGTCCGGCCAGACTCTTCACCACGCTACCGACATTGGTGCCCTTAGAATCGTTGTACCAAGCCACGCCGTCCAGTTCCCTGACCTTCGCCATGCGATGCTCAAGGCCGCTAAAGGCGCACACCGCCGACCAGGCGGTCTTTGTCGGGCAGCCCTCAAGCAAGGGCGGAATCAGAGCGGCCATGACGTTTTCCAGGTTATGGCTGCCACACAACTGTAACTGATCGGCTGCAAATCGGGTTTCCTCCCCGGCCCAGCGCCACACCAGTTCATCGCCAAGCAGACTCATGCCTTCGGCGAGCAGACGACGGGAGGAAAACAATACCTTGCGACAGTCCGCTGCTTCGGCCAGAGCCAGCACCTGAGGATCATCTGCGTTAAGCACCGCCACATCGTCATCGGCCATATTAAGAAACAGTTGCTGCTTAGCGGCCAGGTAGGCATCTAAATCGGGATAGCGGTCGAGATGATCGGGGCTGAGATTAAGAAGCAAGCCGTAACGGGGGCGAAAAGTATCGATCGCTTCGAGTTGAAAGGAAGAGATCTCTGCCAGCAACCAGTCCCACTGCTCATCCACTGCTTCGATGAGGGGCGTACCGAGGTTTCCGCCGACAAAGCTCCTCTTGCCCCAGGCGCTAAATACTTCGCCCAGCAGGCACGTTGTGGTCGATTTTCCGTTGGTGCCGGTAATAGCTACTAGAGGCGCGGTCAGCTCGCGGCAGGCAACTTCGATCTCCCCCAGCACCGGCACGCCCTGCCGTTGAGCGGCGACAATGGCCGGCAGAGTCAGGGGCACGCCGGGGCTGATGGCAATCAGATCTGCCGCGACAAACAGTTCCGGGCTGTGGCCACCGCAATCCAGGGTGACCCCCTGGTTCGCCAAGGCGGTCAACTCCGGACGCTCAGCGGCACTGCGGCTATCGGACAGAACCACCCGTGCGCCACGGCCCAAAAAGAACGCCGTCAGCGCCAGCCCGGTCCGGCCAGCCCCTACCACCACCACTTGTTGTCCGTCGTATGCTGCCATGCTACCTCGTTACAAACGCTAAAACCTTAATTCTATTCGATCCGTTACCCCAAATGGAACTATCTCAGCTTCAGAGTCGACAGGGCGACCAATGCCAGAATGATGCTGATGATCCAGAACCGAACGATAATCTTCGGCTCTGCCCAGCCCTTAAGCTCAAAATGATGATGTAGAGGGGCCATGCGAAAGATCCGCCGGCCACAGAGCCGAAAAGAAGTGACCTGAAAGATCACCGACAGGGCTTCGACAACAAAG
>JAIOSZ010000253.1 GCA_021107335.1 Desulfuromonadaceae bacterium
CCTCACCCCTGTCAAGGAGATTTACAGATGGACCAGAAACTGCAAATGCTCCTTGATACCGTGCGGCGGCTGGTTCGACGCGGTGCCTATCCAAACTTAGCCAAGGTCCTGTCCAAGTCCCATCCGGCGGACATTGCCCACCTCTTTTCCTACCTGGTACCCAAAGAACAGCAGATTCTGTTCAACCTGATTGAAGATATCGAAACGGCGGCCAGCGTCCTTTCGGAACTTGACCACAGTACCGGGGCGTTTTTGCTGGAGCAGATCGGTCGTGAGACGATCACCGAAGTGCTGCAGGAGATGCCCTACGACGATGCCGTCGAGATCATCCGTAACCTGCCCGAGGAGATCGCCGAAGAAATCCTCACCACCATGCAGGATGAGCATTCGGAAGAGATCGAGCAACTGCTGCAATATGCCGAAGATACCGCGGGCGGGATCATGTCGCCGGAGATCTTCAGTCTGCGTGAGGATACCACCGTGCAGAAGGCGATTGAGGATCTGCAGCAGGCCAAAGATGCCGAGATGGTTTTCTACGTCTATGTGACTGATGCCCATGGCCATCTGGTCGGGGTCATGTCGTTGCGCCAGTTACTGACCGTTGCGCCGGCAACTCAGCTCAAAGACGTGATGGTCACCGATGTGATCAACGTGCGCACCGACAAGGACCAGGAGGAGGTGGCGCACTTGGTAGCTAAATACAATATTCTCGCTATTCCAGTGGTCGATGAATGGAACAAGCTGGTCGGCTTGATCACCGTCGACGACGTCATCGACGTCATGCGCGAGGAGGCCACCGAAGATATCTACAAGATGGCTGGCGCCAGCCAAGAAGAGTTGATGTACGGCTTCAAGTCCTTTAAGGTCGCCCAGTTGCGGCTGCCGTGGCTGGTCATTAACCTGTTTGGCGGCCTCATCACCGGCTATCTGATGTGGCAGTTTAAATCCACCCTCAGCGAAGTCATTGCCCTGATCACCTTTATTCCCGTCATTACCGGCATGGGCGGTAACGTCGGCGGCCAGTCAGCGACTATCGTGGTGCGCGGCTTTGCCACCGGGCATATCGACTTTTCTACCCTGGGCCAAGTCATTCTCAAAGAGCTGCGGGTCGGCATCATCATGGGCACGGTGTGCGGGCTAACGGTTGCTCTGATAGCTACTTTGTGGCACGGTAATCCTTTTCTTGGTCTGGTGGTTGGGCTGGCAATGGTTTCGGCCATGACCGTGGCGGCCAGCATGGGGGCTTTGGCTCCGAGCTTTTTTAAGCGAGTCGGGATCGATCCTGCCATCGCTTCCAGTCCTTTCGTGCAGACGGCCAACGATATCACCGGCATTCTGATCTATTTCGGCACCGCCACCCTGTTTATCTCCCATCTCCACTAGCTCGGGTCCGTTGCCATCGGGTGGCTGACCGCCCTATATGGCTTTGGCAATAAAGGAAGTAATGAAGGTCGTTTTATGCAACAGTTGAATTCCGAAGCAATTATTCTGCACCATCTTGATTATAAAGACGCAGACCGTATCATTGCCTGTTTTTCTCTGGAGCAGGGCCTGCTTAAAGGTTTTGCCCGCAACGCCCGCAAGAGTCGCAAGCGGTTTGGTACAGCTCTTGAGCCATTTTCTCAAGTGCGATTGTACTGGACTGACAAGGTCAGCAGCGAGATGGTGTCGTTGCAGGAGGCCGAGCTCATCGATCTGCGCAGCGGCTTGCGCAAGGATGTCGGCGCCTTGGCGCTGGCCGCCTATGGCTGTGAGTTGGTGGAAGGCCTGCTGGGGGAAAAACAGGTGCACGCGGATGTTTTTCATCTGCTGCAGGCGTTTCTCGATCATCTGAATAAAAAAGGTCTGTCTCTGGAGGCTCGCTTATTGTTTGAACTGCGGTTGCTGGCCTTAGTCGGCTATGAGCCCCATTTTCTGCATTGTGCTGCTTGCAATGTCGACCTTGATGGGGAACAGGCCGCTTTTTCCGCTAGCGCCGGTGGCTGTTTGTGTCTGGATTGCGCACCGCCGACGGTTCCTCTTAAGGTTTCAGTTATGACCTTTGGCACCCTGGGCCGTTCCCTGCAATCACAGTTAACCCTGTTTGAAGGATTCCGCTTCAGCGAGCGAACCCTGGGTGAGGGCGGCAAGATCTTGGCGGACGCTTTGCGCCAGCATTTGAGCCGGCCTCCCAAGTCTCTGTCCTTCATGGAGCAGATGCTGGTTGGCAAGGCCCGCGTAGCCGCTATTCGCTAGCTTTTCAGGGCCCAATTTGGGTTGACAGGGCCTAGTAAAAAAAGCTACCTTTGCACCCCCCTGAAAGTGCTAACCCCGCTGCCCTAATAGTCGGTTACGTTCCGGCTGGCGGCAAAAGCCTGGAGGCATTGTGACATTTCAAGAACTCATTCTTTCCCTGCAAAACTATTGGGCCGGCCAGGGGTGCATCCTTCAGCAGCCTTACGATATGGAAAAGGGTGCCGGTACTTTCCATCCAGCGACCTTTTTACGTGTCCTCGGCCCCGAGCCCTGGAAGGTAGCTTACGTCGAGCCTTCGCGACGTCCAACCGACGGTCGCTACGGCAAAAACCCTAACCGGTTGCAGCATTATTACCAGTTTCAGGTGGTCATGAAACCATCGCCGTTGAATATTCAGGAACTCTATATCGATTCCCTGAAAAGCTTCGGCATCAGCCCGTCTCG
>JAIOSZ010000317.1 GCA_021107335.1 Desulfuromonadaceae bacterium
AACGCCCTGAGGAGTCAGCGGGCAGCGTGGTGGTCCCGTCCCTGGAGGGGAGTCGGCCGATCCTGGTGGAGTTGCAGGCCCTGGTGTCCAGTACCTCCTTCGGTACCCCGCGGCGTACCGCCATAGGCCTCGATCACAACCGGGTCTCACTGCTGGTCGCGGTACTGGAAAAGAAGCTCGGCCTGCCGCTGACGGCTCAGGATATTTTTCTCAACGTTGCCGGGGGTGTTCGGCTCGACGAGCCGGCTGTGGACCTTGGCATCGTGGCGGCACTGGCCTCGAGCCATCTTAATCGGCCGGTACCCTCCGGTCTGATCCTATTTGGCGAAGTTGGCCTGACCGGCGAGGTGCGGGCTGTGTCCCGGCCGGAACTGCGGGTCATGGAGGCTGCTCGACTCGGTTTCGAGCGCTGCTGCCTGCCTGCTGGAAACCTGAAAAACCTTGACCCACCGCCGGGGCTGCAGCTGTGCGGTGTGTCGAATGTGCAGCAGGTTCTGGAAGGGATTTTCGATTGATTGGCGGACAGCCTGTCTAAGAGGCGACCGCTTTTGGCTATGATTTTCCGCACCGGCAGGGAGCGGACTGAAACTCTGTATTCAGATAAGGAGACGAGATGAGCGACGAATTGACCCATTTTGACGAAGAAGGCAAGGCGATTATGGTGGAAGTCGGCGACAAGGCCCCGACTCAGCGGATGGCTATTGCTCGCGGCGAGGTACGCATGCTGGAGCCGACTCTGAGCCGGATTCTTGACGGTGACTTTTCCAAGGGCGATGTACTGGCGGTAGCTCGTATAGCCGGAATCATGGCGGCCAAGAAGACCCCCGAGTTGATCCCCCTCTGTCATCCTCTGTTGTTGACTTCGATTGCCATCGAGTTCATTCCCTATCCGGGAGAGGGTCGTATCGAGATCGAGGCCCGGGTTCGCGTTACCGGCAATACTGGCGTCGAGATGGAAGCACTGACAGCCGTCTCCGGAGCAGCTTTAACCATTTACGACATGTGCAAAGCTGTTGATAAGGGGATGGAGATCCACGCTATTCGGTTGATGGAAAAACATGGCGGCAAGAGCGGTACTTATCTGCGCGACGCTTAATTTATAGCTCACCCGCGATTCGGCTGGTGGCCGTGATGAGAAAAGGATGACATCGAATGCCAGAGCGAATGAGCTTTACTATAAGACGGGCCATGCTGTTGCCCCTCGGATTGTTGTTGGTGGTTCTGCTAGCCTTGTTGGTCGTTTCAATGCTGCAGGGGCAGCCGATGAACAAAAGCCTCTTCGTTGGCGGCGTAGTGTTGGTGTTGGCGGGGGTGCTGGCGGATAAACTGTCGCGACGCATTGAGCTTGATGATGAGGGGATCACGTCCTGCCGTATCGGTCGACGGCGGAGGATGCTGTTTGCCGACTTGACCGAAGTTGAAGCGGTTTGTATACGCAAGCGGTTGTTCATCACCCTCTGGGTCGATGAGTCTTTTTTGCTGTTGACCAACGCCTATGGTGATGCGGCCACCTTGTTCAAACTTCTGTTGCAACGGGTCCCGAGCGGTAGGGTCAGCGATGAGTTGGAGGGGTTGGTGGAGAATCCGCCCCGTCACAATGGCAATATTGTGGTCTGCTGGTTTGCTGTCATTTTTTCCCTGCTTATCCTCTTTCGCCAATTTCTGAACGGTAGCTGAGGGGCGTTTCAGGGACGGCCATTTTTGTTGACTTGAAAAGGGTTTTCTTTTACATTTACCCCTTCTTAATATAGGTAAGGGAGTACCAGTATGGAAAAGGCACAGGTCGAAGATTTCAAAAAAACTCTGGAATTCCAACTGGAGCAATTGCTTCAGGAGGCTGGTAAAACAGTTTCTGAGATGACCGACGAAGGTATTAACTTTCCCGATCCCACCGATCGGGCGTCTCTTGAGTCAGATCGCAATTTTGAGCTGCGGATTCGGGATCGTGAACGTCGTCTTATCATGAAAATACGCGATGCCCTGACCCGCATCGATAACGGCACCTTCGGTACCTGCGAGTGCTGCGAAGAGCCGATCGGCCCCGCTCGGCTGCTGGCCCGGCCGGTGACAGAGCTCTGTATCGACTGCAAAACTGAGCAGGAACGCAAAGAAAAAATCGGTTGATCAGGCTGATACTGCCCGCCCGATGTTTGTGGTCGGCAACTAAAGAAGGGTGCCATGAGCCCCGAATGCTGTGCCGTTATCTGCGATGTAGTGCGCATTGCCAATCGGGCTGAGCCTGATTTTTCCCGAGCCTGCAAGGATGTTCTGCTGCAACTGGTGAGCGTTTTCGGCCTCAAAGGGGCCGAGTTGTTCCTCTGTAGCGATCGCCCGCAGTGTTTTTCTGAACGGCTGACGGCCGCAGGCCCCTATCTTATCCGGCCCTGCAGAAGCACTGCCAAAGGTGGTCCTGCCGAAGCATTGAACAGTCGTTGTCTGGTGCGTGACGGCCAGGCGTTGTCCGTTCCTCTGTTTGATCACCTGCGACTGCATGGTGTATTAACCCTCTCCCTCCCCTCTGACTTTAATTCTTGCCATTCTTTTGAAAAATTCTGTGAAACCATCGCATTACAGTTGAGTGGTTTATTGCAGCGTCGTCAAGTGGCCGCCGGTGGGCAGCGTCGTACGGCACAGCTGGCGCTGATATCGGCCCTTGGTAGTTCGCTGAATAAGGCGGGTACCGTTAAGGAGTTGCTGGAGGCTGCCAGCCGAATTGTGCAGCGCCACGCCGAAGCGTCCTGCGTGGTACTGCGGCCGATCTACGGCAATACCCTGCTTGGTGATCGGACGGTACGGATCCCCAAGGTCTGGCAGGGGTTGCGTGCTCCTTTGCTGGCCATCGAAGAGGAGCTTGCCGCTCAAGTGGTTGCTGACGGCAAGGTTGTTTTCAAGCAGCGCCCCTTAGCGGCTGTTGAGCACAGTGAGTTGTTGCTGTCGGCTGCGGCGGCGGTACCTCTGGTGTTTCAGCAGCATACTTGGGGGGTCTTCACCATCTTTGAGCAGGTTGATGCCAATCCTCTAGCGCTGACTTCCGATCCGGCAGCGCACGGCATGCTGGTACTCATCGCAGAACAGATTGCTCAGGCCATGGAGCGACTGGCGGCTGTGGAGAAGTTGGCAGATCTGTCGCAGGAAAAAGCCACCGAGCTACAGGATATATCCCTGCTGTACCGCATCTCTCGGGCCATGCATAGTACTCTGCATCTTGATGAATTAATGCACCTGGTGCTTTCGGCTGCCACGGTCGAAAATGGAGCCGGCTTTGAGCGGGCCATGCTCTTTCTGGTGAATGAGCGCAGTGGCTTTTTGCAGGGTATGCTGGGAGTCCGCCGCGCTGAAGCCGGTCTCGTGTTGCCGCCCTCCAAGGGCCTGTCGGCTTGGGAAAAGCCGCGGGTTTCCAAGGCGGTGCGGTCGGCACAGCGACAGGATTCCTTTTCTCGCCAGGTTTGCAGGCAGCGTCTGTCCTTGGAGCAGAGTGATCATCCCCTGGTGCAGGCTGTGCTGGAGGAGCGGGTGGTGTTGGTTTCGGATCATGGCAGAGGTACCCCCTCTTTTGCTGAGTTGAAAAAATTATTCAGTATCGGCCATTGCGCCTGTGCGCCGTTGGTTGGTCACGGCAGGGTGCTCGGCGTATTGCTGGTCGATTCCCCAGGTAGCCGGGAAGAGATCCCTGCGGAGCGGCGCCGGTTTCTCGAATTGTTTGCCAGCCAGGCGGCCCAAGCCATGGAAAACAGTCTGCTGATGCAACGCCTGGAGGAATCGCACCGGCATCTGCGCGAGACCCAGGAGCAGATGATTCAGGGGGAAAAGATGGCGGCCCTTGGCGAAACAGCCGCTTCGGTGACCCATGAATTGCGTAATCCCCTGGTGTCGGTCGGCGGTTATGCCAATCGTCTGGCGGGGCTGTTACCCGCGGAGAGCAAGACCGGAGAATACAGTCAGATTATTGTTCGGGAAGTGCGCCGCATGGAAGAGATGCTCAGTAACATCCTGGCCTTTTCCAAAAAACAGATGCTGTGTCTGGTTAATTGCCACCTGGAGGAGATTCTTGAAGAGGTGCTGACGCTGGAGTCAGAACCGCTGCAGCGAGCCTCCGTTGTGCTGCAAAAGGAGATCGTTGAGGGGCTGCCGCCAATTCAGGCTGACGAGCAGAAATTGCGTCAGGTGATGTTGAATCTAGTGGCTAATGCGCGGCAGACCATGGCTGCAGGCGGGGTGTTGACAGTTAGGGCTTATACCACCCTGCTTCGAGGCGAGCCGGCGGTGGCTCTAGAGGTGGAGGATACGGGCGGAGGGATTGAGCTTTCGGTGATGAGAAATATTTTCAACCCCTTCTTTACCACCCGTCAGGACGGTACCGGTCTGGGACTGTCCATAGTCCATCGCATCATTGAGCACCATCACGGCGATATCGAGGTGCAGAACGGTGAATTGGGCGCCCGCTTTATCATTCGCTTGGCTGTGGCTCAGGCAGAGCGAAAGCCTGGGGTGCCCGGCTGGCCGGGGCGCCGCTGATGGCCGCTTGCAAAGGCTGCCGGCGGTGGTAGACTAAAATCGAAACAAATATTTTACAACTCTTTGAATAGTTTTTTTTGCGCGCATGGTTTTTCCCTCCTGACCGGCGCGCTTTTTTTATTTTGAATGAAGGGTGCCAAGTTGGACAAGCCAAAGGCGCTAAAAAAGACCTGGCGGAAACCCTGTTCTAATGCCTAAACGCTGGCCTGGAGGGACATCGGGCCAGTCTGCATGGCACCCGAAATAACAATTATTCTCTTGCATGGGCGGGGTCGGTTTGGTATAAGTGGGTGTGGTACATATTATGGAATATCGCCTATCGAGTATTAAGTGTGGTGGCAGTTTGCCGCGCATTTAAAGCAAGCAGGCGGGTTTCGACTCTGACCTGTCTTCTCTAAGGCTTATAGCTATGGGGGGCGGGCTATGGGTTTCACTGGAAACGGTGGCGCCTCCCGTATTTGGAAAGGAGTCGGAGGGTGTTGCATCTGCGACCGTAAGGACGCAAGACATGCAGTGTCCCCCTGTCTCTTTTTTTTTAATGTTGCTCGCTCTTAGGCACTTTCTGGCAATCGGGTTACGCGAAAAGCTTCAACAACACAAGAACTAGGAGGAATTAGGTATGGCACAGGCAATGGTAGATAAATTGGTAGCTAATGCTAAAGCGGCTTCTGCCGAATTTAAGGGTTTTACCCAGGCGCAAGTCGACAAGATCACCGCGGCCATGGACAAGGCCAGCGTAGAAAACGAAGTCATGCTGGGCGAGATGGCCGTTGAAGAAACCGGCATTGGCCGGGCTGACCACAAAGCCATCAAGAACCACCTTGGCGCTCACATTGTCTATGAGTACTTCAAAGACAAGAAGTCCGTTGGCGTCATTGAAGAAAATGAAGGCGTGAAGTATGTCGCCGAGCCATTCGGTGTGCTGGCGGCCGCTACTCCGACCACCAACCCGACTTCTACCGTCATGTTCAAGTCTTTGATTGCCATGAAGACCCGTAACGTGATTATCTTCGCCGCCCACCCCCGTGCTCAGAAGTGCAGCGTCAAAGCCGCTGAGCTCATGCGTGATGCAGCAGTTTCCGCCGGCGCTCCCAAGAACTGCATACAGTTCATCGATACTCCTTCTATCGAAGCCACCGGCATGCTGTTCAACCATCCGGGTATAAACCTTATCCTCGCCACCGGCGGTAACGCCATGGTCAAGTCCGCTTACAAATCCGGTCACCCCGCCATCGGCGTCGGTGCTGGTAACACCCCGGTTTTCGTTTCCAAGTCCGCCAATCTTAGCGTTGCGGTTAACAACGTTATCGCTTCTAAGACCTTCGACAACGGCACCATCTGTTCTTCTGACCAGTCGATGATCTTTGACGACCAGGCCACTTGCGACGAGGCTGTTAAGCTCCTGGTTGAGCGCGGCGCTTACCTTGTTAAGCCGGAAGAGAAAGCTCAGCTCGAAGCCGTCATGTTTGACAAGGAAAGAGGCGTTCCGGCCATGGCCATCGTCGGCAAGTCGCCCCAGGCCATCGCCAAGTTGGCTGGTCTCACGGTGCCTGAGGATGCCAAGCTGCTGCTGGTGCCCCTGACCTGCATCGGTCACGACGACTGGTTCAGCCATGAAAAACTCTCCCCGGTCCTCGGCTACATCAGCTACAACAGCACCGACGAAGCGATTGATGCAGCTAAGAACCAGCTTCTTTGGGGTGGCGCAGGTCACACCGCGGTGGTTCATGCTCAGGACGAAGCAATCCTTGAGAAGTTCGCCATGGAAATCCCTGCCAACCGTCTGCTGTTGAACCAGCCTGCGGTACACGGCAGCGTTGGTCTTATTTACAACAAGCTGCCACCTTCACTGACCCTCGGTTGCGGCACCGACGGTGGCAACTACCTGGGCAACAACATCAACTACAAAGACCTGCTGAGCATCAAGACCGTTGCAGCACGTATGGTTGATTACGAGCGCGACGAGTAATATCGAAACATGCTGATCGGTTTAATAGCTCTGAAGTGAGTTGTTGACCCGATATTGAAGAACGGTTGAATAGTGGGACTTTTCCTTGTGAAAAGTCCCACTTATTTCTTCACCAATTGGCAAAACAAGCCCCTGCTTCGCGTAAGACCGAAGCAGGGGCTTGTTTTGCCAGTTAGAAGCAATGAGAGTAGCTTGAATAGCCGATGGTCTTTAAAGGCGAGAAAGATGGAGAAAATGGTTGTTGAGAAGAAGGCCGGTCCCCCCCAGGTTAAACGTCCTGGTTGGTCGCGTGCGCTGGATGTTCTATTACGTACCGGTCATATCGGCGTGGTTGGGGTTCTTCTCGGCGGCGCTATCTTTCAGGCGCCCTTGCCGGCAGTTCATCATTATGCCTGGTTAGTGGTAATTACGGGGCTTGGTCTTGTAGGTACTGAGCTGCACCACAGCTTGCGTTGGCCTCATGAGGGACGGGGGTTAATGGCCCTGAGTCATATGTTGCCGATTGCCCTGTTGCATTTATGGCCAGCCTTTTGCGTAGAGCTTTTGTGGATCGCCCTAGTGGTCGGTGCTATAGGCAGCCATATGCCACGCTCTTTGCGACACTGGTCTTTGGTGTACGGTAAAGTACCCAAAAAGTAATAAGATTATTGTTGATCAGACCAACCCAAAAGGCCCCCGAATTATCGGGGGCCTTTCTTGTTTTAAGGCATAGGCTAAATGCTGGTCGTCGGCATAAAACGCTTAAGCGTGGTCGAAGGTCATCAGTTTAACCTCCACGCCTTCAAGGGCATTGAGTTTGGTTGCCAGTTCATCCGCTGTTTTCTGCCCCCCTATCAACTCCAATAGAATTAATCCGTAACCGGCGCAGAAGCTACCAGTCACCTCATGCAAGCCCATACGGGTTTTGATATTGCAGCCGTAGGCGGTGAGCTGTTCCTGGATATCGGTCGCCTTTTTGATCCGGTCATCGACATGAATCCCCATGATGATATGAGAATCTTGGGCCATGATATGCTCCTTTGGCGGGAGGGTTATCAGATGCCATCGAATCAGACAGTCTAAAATAGGCTGCCCGAAAATGAACTTGGTTGGTCCCGTGGTCGGGAAAAACCAGATTATTAACCCTGCCAATTGTAGCAGCCAAGAGCTATTCGACAAGTGCCCTTTGCCGTGAACTATAGGAGTTTCTATAATGGTATATACCGTTAGTTCCGATGTAACTGAAAAAACAGGAGGCAATTGTGGAAAAAAATAGCGGGCGTGACTTCATGGAAAAGACCAAACACAAGAATATGGGCGTCAGTGATCAGCAGAGACATCTGCCCCAGCCGCCGCTCAGTTGGGCTGCTGAGCCAGTAAATCAAAGGGTTGAGTTGCCCAATCCAGAAAGCTTGGCCGTCGCCCCGGAGGATATTCATATGTTGATCACCCAGCGTCGCAGTCTGAGGGACTATGCCGATCAGCCTCTGTCTCTGGCGGAGCTGTCGCATCTGTTGTGGTGTACTCAAGGGGTGAAGGTGATTTACGACCAACAGATGACTTTACGTACAGTTCCTTCCGCTGGCGCCCGCCATGCCTTGGAAACGGATCAAGTCCAAAAGTTGCTGTAAATTCCATCTCGCCTGATTGGTGGTAAGTTCAGCCGATCGACACGACCGCCTCTTCCGTGAAAGTGTCTTGTTCTGCCACCCACTCATGGAAGTCAGCCAT
>JAIOSZ010000073.1 GCA_021107335.1 Desulfuromonadaceae bacterium
GATAGGGTGCGGCTCGGCGAAGTAATCGACTTTCTCGATGTGCACTGGTACCGACATCACTGGCCAGCCTTTAACGTGGCCGATATCGCTATCTGTGTCGGGGTCGGACTGCTGTTGCTCGGTCTGTGGCAAGTTGAGCGGCAGATGAAACGGTATTGATCTTTAAACCCAGTAACACATAGGCCCTATGTTGGCAGGGGATATGATGCGATAGTTTCAGGATTGACCTTTCGGAAGAGAGGGCGATGAAAAGAAATTGCCGTGGGCAAGGTATGGCTTAATGGTGGTTGCCTTCACCCTTCCAGACAAGCTGCTGCCCCACGCAGTGGCAGGCATTTTTTGCTTCCTTTTTGTTGCCGCTTGGACAAAAAGGATGGCGTCTGGCGGGACGCGACCCGCCGGTTTTGAAAGGTTTTCGATAGGCAGATTTCGATTCTGAACTCAGTAAAGCTCAAATAAATAAACCGCCCCGCGCAAGGACAGCGGGGCGGTTTTTCGTTGGGTGTGATATTTTCTCGTTACTGATTACTGGCTGAACGCCATCAGCCAAGAGCCGACCACCAGCGCTGCGCTGCCTAGCCCCGCCAGCAGATTGCTCCAGCGGCGCTCAGTGCACTCGCCAGGCCAGAGCAGACTACTCAGCCAGCCGAGGCCCAACCCGGCAACGAAGCCCCACAGGTGGCCGCCGATATCGGTCAACTCGCCGCCGCTGCCGAGCAGGCCGAGCAGCGCAAGGGCCGCCGCCAGAGGCAGGGGCCAGCGACGCCGCAAAGAGTGGCGGTGGTGGCAGGCGCTGTGCGCCGCCAGTATGGCGACGGTGCCGAATACCGCCGTCGACAGTCCCACCGAGCGATGGTTTAAGGGTTGTAGCAAGGCATTAGCCAGGTTACCCAGCGTGCCGGCAAGCAACACCAGAGCCCAGCCTCGACCGATGCCAAGTTCGCGGTTTAAGCGATCGATGAAAAAACCGCCGATCAGCAGGTTGCCGAGCAGATGCAGACCATCGGCATGCAGGGTTAAGGCGGTGACGGCTCGCCACCATTGAC
This sequence comes from Desulfuromonadaceae bacterium, assembly GCA_021107335.1. Classification (GTDB taxonomy): domain Bacteria; phylum Desulfobacterota; class Desulfuromonadia; order Desulfuromonadales; family Syntrophotaleaceae; genus Syntrophotalea_A. Next base: position 1,047 of record JAIOSZ010000073.1, read on the forward strand.
CGGCGAGAATCGCTCCTGCGTCGGCATTGCCGAGCTGCAGCCAGTCGATGTTCGGGCCGTGGAGTCCTGGAATATTCAGGCCGCTCAGATTGTGAAAGATGCCGAGCAACGCCAGCAGTGACAGGGTGATCAGGCTGTTGCTTTTAAGGGGCACCGATGGTGCCAATGTTGGCGGCCAGTTATGGTTTTCCGTTTCGTAACGGTGCAGCTCGTCGAGAGCCCTGAGCTGTTCTTTTTCTGGCACCCACAGCTGCCAACGACTCGCCTGCTGTTCGAGGCGGTAGGGCAGACCCCGCGCTTCAAGAACCAAGGCCCAGAGCCGTGCCCGTTTACGAGTGAGGGGGCCGATCAAGCGTCTGTCCACCCCCTGCGGGTCGATGGTTTGCCAGGCCGGCTCTGCACGAGCAGCATCATCTGTGGCTTGCTGCTCTGGTGATTTGCCATTTGAAAAATTCTGCACAGGAGGGTCCGTTGCTAAAGAGCTATTATTGTTTGCCGCGTCGCCAGATCGGTTATCTGCGTTTCATCCTCGAAAGTTACGACGGTCTGGCTTTTGTGACCACCCTGGATAATCGTCAGGCGCTGGTCGAGATCGCTTATCCCGCCTCCCGCCGTGAGGACGCTCAGGCCCTGCTGACTGCTTTGGCTGAAGAATGCACCATGACCGCGGCGGCCGCGCCGCCGTCCTCTGAATGCCCACCTCTGTAAATCCTCCTGTCGAGCAATTCGCCGACCCGTTGGCCATGGTCAGCGCCCCGTTTTCTGGTAGATTTTAAGGTGTGAGGGCAGGGTTGCTTTGCCCTTGCCAGGAGTCTGTCGGACTATACGGGTCGACAGCCTCCTAGCCATCAATCTAACGGAGGTGGGGTGATGACGCAAGCCAACATGATCCGCTGGTTTCAAAATATTCGTTTAACGGACCTGCCGCTGGTCGGTGGCAAGAACGCCTCCCTCGGTGAGATGATCAGTGCCCTCGGCGATGGGGGGATTCAGGTGCCGGGGGGCTTCGCGATTACCGCCGAGGCCTATCGTCTGTTTTTGCGCGAGACGGGACTTGACCGCCAGGTTGAAGATTTACTCGCGGAGCTCGACAAGGATCAGCTGGCCAGCCTGAGCCGTGTCGGCAGTCGCATCCGCCGGGCCATTCGCCATGCCGATCTACCTGTCAGGCTGTGTCAGGAGATTCGCGCCGCCTATGCCGAACTCGAAGAGCAATACGGACCTGACTGCGACGTGGCGGTCCGCTCCAGCGCCACCGCCGAAGACCTGCCCGACGCCTCCTTTGCCGGTCAGCAGGAGACCTTCCTGCATGTCCGCGGGGGCGACGATCTGCTGCTGGCCTGCCGCAACTGTTTCGCCTCCCTGTTTACCGACCGGGCGATCAGCTACCGAGAGGACAAGGGCTTCGATCCGCTGGATGTGGCCCTGTCTATCGGCGTACAGAAAATGGTGCGCTCTGATCTGGCCTGCGCCGGGGTCATGTTTACCATCGCCACCGAGTCGGGTTTTCCCCATGTGGTGCTGATCAATGGTGCCTGGGGCCTGGGAGAGAACGTGGTGCGGGGGGCGGTGAATCCCGACGAGTTTTACGTCTTTAAAACCACCTTGCGCAAAGGCTACCGGCCGATTCTGTCCCGACGGCTGGGCAGCAAGGAAAAGAAGATCGTCTATGCGGCAGATGGCGGCATCAAGGGCACCCGGGAGATTCAGGTGCCCGCCGAGGATCGAAGATGTTTCTGCCTGAGTGACAACGAGGTGCTGGAGTTGGCGCGCATGGCCTGTACCATCGAAGATCACTATGGTCGGCCCATGGACATCGAATGGGGCAAGGACGGCCAAACCGGTGAGCTGTTCATCCTACAGGCGCGGCCGGAAACCGTGCAGTCGGCAGCAGCCGGCAACGTCATGGAAACCTATAGCCTTAAGGAAACGGGCCGGCGTCTTACCGAGGGGCGGGCCGTGGGCAGTAAGGTCGGTAGTGGGCCGGCGATGGTTATTCGCAGCGCCGAAGAGATTGCGCATTTTGCCAAGGGCAGCGTGCTGGTCACCGACATGACCGACCCCGACTGGGAGCCGATCATGAAACGGGCGGCGGCCATCGTCACCAATCGGGGCGGCCGCACTTGCCATGCGGCCATCGTCAGCCGCGAACTCGGTATCCCCTGTGTGATCGGCACGGGTGACGCCACCAGCGCCGTTGCCGAAGCGCAACCGGTCACCGTGGCCTGCTGCGAAGGGGAAACCGGCGCCGTCTATGAGGGCGAACTGGCCTACGATATTCAGCGCACCGATCTGAAGGAACTAAAGCGGCCACGGACCAGAATCATGCTCACCCTCGGTGATCCCAGTCAGGCATACAGCCTGGCCTGCATCCCCAACGACGGGGTCGGCCTGGCCCGCCTCGAATTCATTATCAATAACGCCATTCAGGCTCATCCCATGGCCCTGCTGCATCCCGAGCGGGTGACGGACACCGAAGAGCGGGGGCGTATCGAAGCGCTGACCGTCGGCTATAGCGACGGGGCGGCCTTCTTTATCGATCAGCTCGCCCAGGGGGTGGCCACCATCGCAGCGGCCTTCTATCCCAACGACGTCATTGTTCGCATGAGCGATTTTAAGAGTAACGAATATGCCAATCTCCTTGGCGGGCAGGATTTCGAGCCCGAGGAGTCCAACCCCATGATCGGCTTTCGCGGCGCCTCCCGCTACTACGATGAGCGCTACCGGGAGGGTTTTCTCCTCGAATGCCGAGCCATGCAGCGGGCGCGGCAGGAGATGGGGCTGAAGAACATCAAGTTGATGATTCCCTTCTGTCGCACGGTGGCTGAAGGGCGGCGGGTGATCGAGGTCATGGCTCAGGCAGGGCTAACGAGGGGTGAGGACGGGCTGGAACTGTACGTGATGTGCGAGATTCCCGCCAACGTGATTCTGGCCGAGGAGTTCGCCGAGCTGTTCGACGGCTTTTCTATCGGCTCCAACGACCTGACCCAGCTGATCCTCGGCCTCGACCGCGACTCGGAGATCGTTGCTCATCTCTATGATGAACGTAACGCGGCCGTGACCCGTTCCATCGCCGATGTTATTACCCGGGTAAAAAAGGCCGGCCGCAAGATCGGCATCTGCGGCCAGGCCCCCAGCGACTACCCGGAGTTCGCTGAATTTCTGGTCAAGTGCGGCATCGACAGTCTGTCCCTCACCGCCGACACAGTGCTGGCCACCACCCTGCGGGTGCTGGAGGTGGAGCAACGGCTGGAGAGTTAGTGCTCCACCTGCGGCAGGGCCTCTTCTTCGTCGGCGTTGCGTAGGTAGATGCTGCGACTGGGAAAGGCGATCTCCACGCCGTGGGCCTCAAGGATGTCCATGATCTGCAGGCAGACGTCCTCACGAGCGTCGAGGTACTCGCCCCAGACCGTGGTTCGCGTGAAGCAGTAGACCAGGATGTCGAGGGACGAGGCGTTAAACTCGGTGAAGTTGACCAGAAAGAAATCCTGGTCGATGGCGGTGTGGGTCCGAAGCAGGTCGCGAATCGCCTCCACGGCTCGGCGCATCTGCTCCGGGCTGGTTTCGTAGGTGACGCCGATAGTCAGCTTGATGCGCCGCTTGGGCATGCGGCTGATGTTATCCACCGACAGGTTGGCGATGATGTTGTTCGGTACCGTGATCAGGGTCTTGGCAAAGGTGCGGACCTTGGTCGAGCGAAAGCCGATCTCCTCGACGGTACCCTCCATGTCGCCGGCCTTGATCCAGTCGCCGATGAGAAAAGGCCGGTCGAGGATGATCATTATCGAACCGAAGATGTTGGACAAGGTGTCTTTGGCCGCCAGGGCTACCGCCAGACCGCCGATACCGAGGGAGGCGAGCAGGCCGGAGATGGAATAACCAAGATTCTGAATGGTCATGATCACAGCCAGAAAGATGATGAAGGCCCGCACGCTCTTGCGGATAAAGGGCAGCAGGTGGTCGTCGAGGGTCGATTCGGTCTTGCTCACCCAGCCGGAGAGAAAGGCTTCGAGGAGCGACACCAGATTGAACAGCGCCCAGGCGATGTCGAAGGTCACCAGGCCCTTGAGCAGACCGTAGGCGCCGCGCCGCAGGTCGACAGGATCAGTTGGCAGCTGCAGTATCTGCAAGGCAATGAACAGACCGATGATGACCAGAAGCAATTCCGCCGGTTTGCGGATGCTCTGTAAAAAGAGATCGTCATAGCGGCTTTTGGTGCGGGTTGCCAGGGGAAAGATCACTTTAACGAACAGGTGGGCGAAGACTTTTTTCATGATCAGTGCCGCGATTAGCACCAAGAAGGCGCCGGAAAAGCGGCTCAAGCTAATGCCGAGAAAGGTCTCCTGTAGAATGGTTTCCAGTGTAGCGAAGAATGCGCTCATCTTAATTCCTCCATTGATGTATACCTGGATCCGTAAGTCATTGACGGAAAAATAGCGTAAGTCATTGACCTGCCTAAGGGGTCAAAATGTCACCGACGAACCTATGGCTGAGCCTAAGATATTTTGAAACCCTTATTCAGGCCAAGCACTTATACTCTTTTCTCGCCCCTTACTCACGGAACCAGGTTATAACTAAAGCGCTTTTTACTTAACAGAAGGGGCCCGGGAATGCAAGCAGCCCTTGATTTCCCTGTCTATTGTATCGTTTTTCTGCTGTGAACTATTGCATGATAAAGGGAGTTGTCATGGCTCACAACCTTACCGAAAAAATTCTTGCCGCTCATCTTCTGGAAGGAACTCTTGATTCCGGGGCAGAGATTGCTATCCGTATCGATCAGACCCTGTTGCAGGATGCCACCGGTACCATGGCCTTGCTCGAGTTTGAGGCTCTTGGCCTGGAACGAGTGCGGGCCGAGCTGGCCGCCCAATATGTCGATCACAATCTGTTGCAGACCGATTTTCGCAACGCCGACGATCATCACTACCTGCAGAGCGCTTGCGCCCGCTACGGCATCCATTTCAGTCGGCCCGGTAACGGTATCTCCCACCAGGTGCATCTGGAAAATTTCGGCCGCCCCGGTTTGACCCTGCTTGGTGCCGACAGTCACACTCCGGCTGCTGCCGGCTTGTCCATGC
>JAIOSZ010000092.1 GCA_021107335.1 Desulfuromonadaceae bacterium
CACCCTGATCCGTCAGGATTTCCTCGACGCCTTCAATCAGGTCGACGTCATTCTGACGCCGGTGGCACCGACTCCCGCCTTTGAAATTGGTGAGAAAACCGCTGACCCGCTGCAGATGTATCTGTCGGACATCTTCACTATTCCGGTCAATCTGGCCGGCACCTGCGGCATGAGCTTACCCTGCGGCATGTCCAAGCAAGGCCTTCCCATCGGCCTGCAGCTCATCGGCCGGCCCTTTGGCGAAGAGACCTTGCTACGCACCGCCTACGCCTTTGAGCAGGCCGGTGATTGGCATCAGCAACAGGCGCCCCTGTAATAGCTGGGATAAGACATAACCATTTCAATAATTATGACGCGTCCGAAAGGATTGAACATGCTCTCCAAATATGAAGTCGTCATCGGGCTGGAAGTCCATGCCCAGCTGACCACCAATACGAAGATCTTTTGCAACTGCTCTACCACCTTCGGCAACCAACCCAACTCCCAGACCTGCCCGGTCTGCCTTGGGCTGCCCGGCGCTCTGCCGGTGCTGAACAAAAAGGTGGTCGAATACACGGTTCGAACCGGTCTGGCCACCGAATGCACTATCGCCCCCCGGTCGCTCTTTGCCCGCAAGAACTACTTTTACCCCGACCTGCCCAAAGGTTATCAAATCTCCCAGTTCGAGCTGCCTATCTGTGAGCACGGTCGCCTGGAAATCGATACCGAGGATGGCAAGAAAACCATCGGCATCACCCGCATTCACATGGAAGAGGACGCCGGCAAATTGCTGCACGACAGCGATGCAGGCTCGCGGGTCGACCTCAATCGGGCTTGCACCCCGCTGATGGAGATCGTCTCGGAGCCAGATATGAGCTCTGCCGACGAGGCCATCGCTTATTTGAAGAAGCTCCATCAGATCATAGTCTATCTCGGGGTCTGCGACGGCAACCTGGAAGAAGGTTCCTTTCGTTGCGATGCCAACGTCTCCATCCGCCCCTGGGGGCAGAAGGAATTAGGTACCCGTGCCGAGCTAAAAAACATCAATTCCTTTCGCTTCATTAAGCAGGCCATCGACTACGAGGTGGAACGGCAGGCCGACATTCTGGAAGAAGGCGGGCGCGTCGTTCAAGAAACCCGCCTGTTCGACACTGACAGCGGTACCTCTCGCTCCATGCGCAGCAAAGAAGAAGCCCACGACTATCGCTACTTTCCCGATCCCGACCTGGTGCCCTTGTTAGTCTCCGAAGAGTGGGTAGAACAAGCCCGCCGCGAATTACCGGAACTGCCCGCCGCCAAGATCGAGCGGTTTGTCAAAGAGTACGGGATTCCCCGTTACGACGCCGAGGTGCTAGCCACCGAGCGCGCCAACGCCGACTATTACGATGCCCTGGTTAAACTGCATGGCAACGGAAAGCTCTGCTCCAACTGGGTGATGGGCGAAGTCCAACGCGCCCTAAATGAAAATGGCTTGGAAATCAGTGATTGCCCGGTAACGCCGCAACTGCTGGCCGGGATGCTGAAGCGCATTGATGACAACACCATCTCCGGCAAGATCGCCAAAAAAGTCTTCGAAGTCATGTGGAAATCGGGCAAGGATTCCGATACCATTATCGAGGAACAGGGGCTCAAACAAGTTACCGACCTGAGCGCCATCGAACCCCTTGTTGACGAGGTGATTGCCGCCAATCCCGGTCAAGTCGCGGAGTACCGCGGCGGCAAGGAAAAGTTGATGGGATTCTTCGTCGGCCAGATCATGAAGGCGAGCAAGGGCAAAGCCAATCCGGGGGCTCTCAACGAACTGTTGAAAAAGAAGCTGGCCGGGGAATAGTTCAGACTTTATTGCTTGGGAGATCTTCATGTCCATCAAACCGATAGAATATCGCGACGGCATCTGCCGCATGATCGATCAGCGCCTGCTACCGACCCAGGAAGTCTGGCTCCAATACACCGACTACCAAGGTGTGGCCGAGGCGATTCAAACCATGGTGGTGCGTGGCGCACCGGCCATCGGCGTGGCAGCGGCCTTCGGTGCCGCCTTTGGCGCTCGGGATATTGTCGCCGACGATTTTGCAGCCTTCGCCGCGCAACTGGAGCAGGTTTGCGCTGTTCTGGCCGCCACTCGGCCAACGGCTGTCAATCTCTTCTGGGCTCTGGAGCGCATGCAGCGCATCGCTAAGGAACATTGCGAACTGCCACTGGCCGAGCTTAAGGAGCGCCTGCTGCAAGAAGCCTTGGATGTCGCCGCTGAGGATGAGCAGATCAACCGCACCATGGGTGCTCACGGCGCTCCGCTGATTGACGACGGAAGCCGGGTCTTGACCCACTGCAACGCCGGAGCGCTGGCCACCGGCGGCTACGGCACCGCCCTCGGGGTCATTCGCGCCGCCGTCGAATCCGGCAAAAAGCTCATGGTCTACGCCGACGAGACCCGGCCCTTTCTACAAGGAGCCCGACTCACCGCCTGGGAACTGCACCGGGATGGCATTCCGGTCACCCTGATCTGTGACAACATGGCCGGCGCACTCATGAGCCAGGGAGAGATCGACTGTGTAATCGTCGGTGCCGACCGCATTGCCGCCAACGGTGATGTAGCCAACAAGATCGGCACCTATACCGTGGCGGTGCTGGCCAAAGAGCACAACCTGCCCTTCTACGTCGCCGCGCCCATCTCGACCATCGACCCGGCCATTGCCGACGGCAGCCTGATCCCTATTGAAGAACGGGACGAGAAAGAGGTAACCCACTGCGCCAACACCCGGCTGGCGCCAGAAGGCATCGCAGTGCGCAACCCAGCCTTCGACGTGACTCCGGCCCGACTGATCAGTGCCATTATCACCGAACGAGGCGTAGCTCGCGGTGATTATCAGAATGCTCTGGCCGAATTTCTGGCAAAACAAGACTGATGCCTATGCAACCAGCCTTACCAACGGCCCAATTGGCTGACGCCCTCCGCAAACAGGACCAAGACGGTCTTGCCAGCCTGCTCACCACCTGCGGCTATCAGGAAGCGAATAAAAGCGCTGCCAACTTGTTGCTGCTGCAAGAGCACGGCCTCAGCAAAACACAGCTCACAGATCTAACCTGTGCCGCTCTGGCAAGTGCCGCCCCCGACCAAGCCCTTAATGCCCTTGAACGCCTCGCAAGTGAGTTGACCAGCGAGTCTCTCGACGCGCTGGTGTCCAACGCAACCTCTTTTAAGGCACTACTCACCGTCCTCGGCGCGTCACAGTTCTTGGCCACCATCCTGTTTCGTCATAACTCCCTGCTCGACAAGCTCTTCCTGAATGACGGCTACTGCCAGAAAAAAGACCACTCGGCCATGCTCACTGAGCTGCAACTGCGCATCCCCCAACGGTCTTCCTTCGAGGACTTGCAAAAGGGCCTGCGCCAATTTAAACAGCAGGAAATCCTGCGCATCGCCACCCGTGACCTGACGGGTCGTGCCGATTTAGCCGCTACCACCGCAGAACTCTCCGACCTGGCCTCCGCCACCCTGCAACGCTCCTATCAGATCTGTGACGAACTGCTGCGCGAGCGCTTTGGCGCCCCCCTGCTCGGCCCTGATAGCGACCAGCCTGGTTCCGAAGCAGAGTTTACTGTCCTCGCAATGGGAAAGTTTGGCGGCTGCGAACTCAACTTTTCCTCCGATATCGACCTGATTTACTGCTACAGCTGCGACCAGGGCGAAACGACCGGCATCGTCGATGGGGATACCGTGCGCAACCGCATCGCTCTCCACCAGTACTTTGTTAAGCTGGGAGAGAAGATCAACCAGGCCATGCATCAGGTCACGGCCGACGGCTTTGTGTTTCGCGTCGATCTGCGTCTGCGGCCAGAAGGACGCTCCGGTGAAATTGCCAGTTCCCTGCGCGCTACCGAATCCTATTACGAGCACTGGGGTCAAAGCTGGGAACGCTCAGCCATGCTTAAAGCCCGACCGGTAGCAGGCAGCCTCGATTTCGGCTCGCTTCTCTTACAAAACCTTGAACCCTTTATCTACCGCAGATATCTCGATTACACCATGATCGACGATCTCAAGGTAATGAAGCAGAAGATCGATCACAACCTGACTCGCGAGCGAGAAGGTGAACTCAATCTCAAACTCGGGCGGGGTGGAATTCGAGAAATCGAATTCTTCATTCAGGCACTACAGATCATTCATGCAGGCAAGGACCCCGCTTTACGGGAAAAGAATTCCCTGCGGGCCTTGGCGTTGCTGCAAAACCACGGTTTGATCGATGCCGAAACGACTGTGATTCTCAGTGAAGCCTACACTTTTTTACGCACCGTTGAGCATCGCATCCAGGTGGTACAGGAACGCCAGACCCATAATCTGCCCACCGATGAGATTGAATTCGAACGACTCGGACGACGCTGCGGTTTTATCGACGATGACAAGTTTCGCCAAATCCTGGAGAGCTACCGCCGGGAAGTGGCCGCCATTTACCATGACCTGTTCTATACCAGCGAAGAAGAGGCAGAAACCGTTCCCGCAGAGGTTGCCTATCTATTCGATCCGGCGACCGAACCCGCTGAGTTACAGGAGCTGCTGAAGGCCAAGGGGTTTAATGATCCGGTTGGCGCCTACGACCCCCGCATCTCCCTGCGGGATGGGCCACCCCGGCACCCTCTCTCCCCGCAGGCCCGCCGCCATTTCAACCGTCTTGCACCGCTGCTGCTATGCGAGGTCATCGCCCTGCCGGAACCGGACATGGCCTTCCGCAACCTGGAACGCTTTCTCAGTGCCCTGCGGGCTCGCGCAACCTTCTTCGCCCTGTTGGCTGAAAATCGTACCCTGATCAAGCTGCTAGTCTCTCTGTTTGGTACCAGCCAGTTTCTGTCTCGGATTCTCATTCAGCACCCCGGCACCCTCGATTTTCTGGTGGCTGTCCAGGAAAGCGATCCGGAAAAGGCCCGCGATAGACTCGAAGCCGACCTGGCCAAACACTTTGAACGGGCCGTTGACTATGAAGAAAAGCTCGATGCCCTGCGCCGCTTTCATAATGAAGAGCTGTTGCGCGTAGCCCTTGGCGACATCCGAGGTGATCTGTCTTTACAGCAGAGCCCCGGCCAACTCACCCAGCTGGCCGAAATCTGTCTGCAACAGGCCACCACCATGGCTCGCGATGAACTACTACCCCGTTATGGCCTGCCGGCCTGTCAAGACGCCAAGGGCAATGAACACGAAGCCTCTTTCGCTATCGTGGCTTTGGGCAAACTCGGCGGCCGCGAACTCAATTACCATTCGGACCTGGACATCATCTTCATCTACCAGGACCAGGGGCAAACTCGACCGGCTGCAGACAGCGACCCAGCACTGTTTAAGGTCCGCAGCAATCAGGAATATTTTTCCCGCCTGGCACAACGGATCATTTCTATTCTTTCGCTGGCTACCAGCGAAGGCAGCGTCTACCAGATCGACACTCGGCTACGCCCCTCGGGCCAACAGGGGCCGTTGGTCAGTAGCTTCCCGGCGTTTCGCGCCTATCATCAGCGGTCGGCACAACTCTGGGAACGCCAAGCCTTGATCAAAGCCCGGATCGTGGTCGGTCCGACCGCCTTTGCACAGAGCATAGAGGAACTTCAACAGGAAATTGTGTTCGGACAACCGTTACCACAAGACTCCTGTCAGGAGATCTACCGATTGCGGCAACGCATGGAGAGGGAACTGGCCCGAGAAGACCGTTCTCACTACAACATCAAGACAGGCCGGGGAGGTCTGGTGGACGTAGAGTTTCTTGTCCAGTATTTGCAATTAGTCCATGGCCATATTGATTCAAGCCTGCGCTCACCCAATACTCTGGAGGCGCTGCAAGCCCTGAAACAGACGGAACACCTGGATGACCAGGAAACCCTCTTACTAACAGAAGGTTATCTGTTTTTGCGCCGATTGGAAAACAAGCTGCGCCTGATACACGATCAATCGATCAGTCAACTGGCAAGCGATAAACTCTATTTGGC
>JAIOSZ010000110.1 GCA_021107335.1 Desulfuromonadaceae bacterium
ACCTACGCCACTCCCAAATGAACCAATTGCCGGTTGTTTTTGCCTTTGCGCCTGGGATGCACTATGTCGAAGCCTGAAAAAGAAGTTCACGTTTTTTCCGGTGAGGCAACTCTCACCCTTGAGGATCATCTCATTATTCCACAGGCGGTTTGGCATCCGCCTGCTGCCCGTGGCGACCTATTGCGCGTCGCATCATCGAATGTCATCATCCTCTACATCGATGCGGCTCCCTTGGGGCTGCAACCGTCTTACAAAGAAATTCAGGCCCTTCTTAAAAGGGGTGCCGTTGTGGTTGGAGCTGGCCGCTAGGGGGCACTCCGGGCAATGGAATTGGAATCTTACGGCATGGCGGCCCCTGGGCGCCTGCCTGACTTGCTAAAAGAGGATGTGCTGGCCCGTGAGGATGCCATTCTCCCCACTGCATGCGAGCCAGGCGCCCCCTCCCTTAGTCTGGCTCATCTAGCCCACGTGACATCGCACCTTGTCGAGCAGGGCCTTTGGAGCACCACACTAAGAACCTGTGCAATCGACCAGGCAGGAAAAATCCCTGCTACAGACAGGCGCCTATCGCAACTGGTCAAGCGATGGCGTATCGCGGGAATGGATAACGAGGATATAGAAAGGCTGAACTCACTGCTCTTTGCACAGCCGGTGGACATTTGCCGCCAGGACGCTCTTCATGCATTAAACACCATCTACCAGCAGCCGGGCCCCTCCACCACGGTTCTAAAAAAACTGGCACCACCGACCCTTTTTTTCTGCCCCACGGAACGCTCAACAATGGGTCAGTGGGAAGAAAAAGAGCTTATTCGTGACAACCACATTTTAGCAACTTTCCGCCTGTTTAGTGGACAGGCTAAGCGGGTTCATCAGGAAACCATTGAGCACCTGGCCATGCTCGAATGGGCCAGGGACGAGGGGATCAAGGACAACCGGACAAAACCTGGGCACCTATTGGAGGCCAACATTCCTTCACGCCCTTCACAACAGGATTCCTGGGCATTGAGTCACAGTCTCTCCTCGGAAGAAAAGGTTCAATGGCTCAACGAGGAGTCGGTACTTGCCCAGTTTGAGGAACGCAAAGGCGTAAAAAGTAAAGAAGGACAGGCCCAAATTCGGTCTGCCGCCCTACGGCGCGTCTGTAAGACAAAAGGGGTCAACCTGGAAGGCAAAGAGCTGCCCCCTGACCAGTATGCGGTGGCCTGGCTACGCTTTCGTCGTTATCTGGATCCGATGGAAAACACCCTCATCTGGGTCAAAGTCAAAGGCTTGTACCAATCAGCCGCTAACTGCTGGCGTGATATCTCGACCTTTAACAGAGTCCTTGCAACACAGAATCCTGAGTTTCAATGTGGCACCATCTCCACTGCAGTCGTTCGAGATTTTTTCTGCGACCTTTGGAATATCCCCGCAGAGGAATTTCATCATGACCTGCGATTACGTGGTTTTCGCGGGGAACGTGACTTTCTTACAGCCGCACGTCGCCACTACGCCTTTGCCCTACATATTCAGCAACTCGGCTGTCGGCTAACGCTTTAGAGTTTGCCTACCCTAGAATTAATTCTGCCCCCAGCCTTACTACTCCGTTTAAAAAAACGAATTGCCCCCCCCTCTTAGGTCTGCTTGTCCAACCACCGATCGAGTTCGTCGCTGATCAGGCCGAGGTGAGCCTTTTCCTCACGAGCTAGCTTAGCAAAGCCGTCACAGCTCTCGTCATCAATGGCATCACGGCTCATAATCCGATAGCGGTCGTAGGCGTTGATCTCCAAGCCCATGGCCAGCTGCAGGGCCTGCTCGGCGCTCTTGCCAGCCAACCACTGCAAGGCATCGGCGAGGGACACGCCCCCTTCGAGCATCGTCTCGCCGACGGGCTCGGGGAGCAGGGCTGAAGGAAAGTCATCGCTGGCGGAGCGGGTACTGAGTCCGTGGTAGAGATGGTGCAGGGCCTCTTTATGGGCTTCTTCAGCACCGACCAGGCGACGAAAGAAGTCGCCTTCACCACTGGCTTGATGGCGCATGGCCAATTCGGCGTAGAGCTGGCGGGTGCCGTCTTCGAGAAGCCAGGCCAGCGCCAGGTATTCCTCTGCCTTCGTAGCGGTTGCGAACCAGGCCGTACCCATTTCCAACTCCCCTTCGGCAACGAGGCCATCCCAGGCGTTAATGCCGCCGGACATGCTGTACACTTCCTTGAAACCGGCGTTGTTGAGCACCGAGGCGGCGGCGCGGCTGCGCACCCCGGCGGCGCAATAGGTAATGGTCGGCTTGCCTGGATCGAGTTCAATCAATCGCTCGTCCAGAGTCTTGACTGGCATCAGCTGAGCCCCAGGCAGATGGCCCCGCTCGTATTCGCGAGGCTGGCGCACATCGACCAGGTTATAGCTGCCATCCGGCTGCTCTTTTAGAAAGGCGCGCACCTGATCGGCACTCCAGGTGGCCACCGGCTTAAAATAATCGATCAGTCCCATTATTTCTGCCCCGTATTAAGAATGCTGGTTTTCGTTACTTTCACGCAACTCTCCTGAAACCTGGTAGGTTTTCATAAAACGGCGGTCGATCCAATCCTTGCAAAGGAAGGGCAATCGTCCCTCCCAGGCCCAGCGCCCCTTACTCAGTATCCCACGATGGTTCCCAAGGTTGAGAATAAGCAAGTAATGAGACTGCGGCTTGAAAGAGATCAGCGGTTGCTCTTCGAGAGCCGCCAGCAGGTTCGCATGCAGAATAGGGTTCTGCCGCACCGCATAGACTCCTACTTTGGCCAGAGGGTTCCCTTGCAAACTGATGCAGTCACCGCCGCCAAACAGCTCAGGATGAGCTATCGACTGTAGCTGTTCATTGACCAATAGCCCGCCATCCTCCCCGACGGGCAGTCCCGAATCGGAAAAAATCGGAGAGGGTTTGACCCCGGCGGCAATAAAGGCCATATCGTAGGCGAGAGTGCGACCATCGTTAAGTTCAGCTTGCCCCTTGGTAACGGAGGAAGCCCGCCCCCCTTCCAGCACCTGCACACCCCTTTCCCGCAAAGAATTCAGGGCCAGTTGCCTCACCCGATCGGGAAAACGATGGAGCAGACGACTACCGGCCAGCAGAGTGATCTGCGCCTGGCCGCCGGCCATATTGAACAACCGCCAAAGATTACCAGAAAGCTCGACACCGGCCGGCCCTCCCCCCACGACCAAAAGGTTTTGACTTTTGCCACCCATGTTCTGCAATAGCTGCGACCGGGCTTGCAAAAGGTTGACAATGGGTTTGACCGGCACCACCCCTTCGCCCTGAGCCCCCGCTATCTGAAGAGGCACACCACTGCCGGTGTTAAAGGAAGCAATATCGTAATCGAGGACATCACCAGAGGCCATCCTCAGCCTGCGTTTTTCGGCATCTATAGAAACCACCCGGTCTTCGATAAAACGGGCGCCACGTTTCTCCACCAACTTTCGAATATGAAAGCGCGCCTGCTGGGGACGGTAGGCCCCGCCGAGCAGCCCCGGCCCCATGCCCGAGTAATAGTGGTAGGGGCTTGGGCTGACCAGAGTCACTCGATGGCCGCGGGCCACAAAGTCGGTAAGATTCAGCATCACGGTCATATGGGCGTGGCCGCCACCGACCAGAACCAAGTGTCTGCTCATAGATAATCTCTTATTCCCGAGGAAAGAGTGTTAAAGTCACTAACCTTAAACAAGGTGCCACCTTTACAATCGCATGATGCTTAACTATATTAACGAAAATTCGTCGACTTTCTCAAGGAGATCACATGATGCGTAAATTCTCGTTGCTGTTCTGGCCTCTGTTGCTCATTACTTTGTTGTCGCTGTCCGGTTGTGGTTACAACAGCATTCAAGAAAACGAAGAGGCGGTCTTTGCCTCCTGGGCCGATGTCGAAGCGACTTATCAGCGCCGCGCCGACCTGATCCCCAACCTGGTGGAAACAGTCAAGGGCTATGCTTCCCATGAAAAAGAGACCCTGCAAGCGGTCACCCAAGCCCGAGCGCAAGTCGGCCAGGTAAAGCTCGATGCCAGTCAACTCGGCGATGCCGCCAGCGTGGCGCGGTTTCAAAAGGCACAGCAAGGCATGTCCGGCGCCCTGTCCCGCTTGCT
>JAIOSZ010000279.1 GCA_021107335.1 Desulfuromonadaceae bacterium
ATAAAACTTATGCAGATTGGATCGCAGCAGCTCAAAAATCCCCTCGCTTAAGGATTTCTTCCATTGCAGGCCGTATTCCATTGACCGCACGATCTGTCGTTCGGTAATTTGTTCTGATGCAATGTGCTCTGAAGCCACAAGATACAGCACATAGAAGGGGCTCATGGCCAGTTGACAAACCAACTCTTCACTAAGATTCTTCACCGTAAACCATCCTTTCAATTACTTCTAAGCTCTCTAACAAAACTCGTATGGAAAAAAATTCCCATGGTATACACATTCTATCAGCAAGGACCAGACCAGGAAACTGTGTACAATTGTAAAAAAACAAAACCGTCTTCTCACACAAACCTAACAATACTCCTCTAAAGAATTCGGAGCTTTTTGTGGTCACCGTGATTCATGCTAATATCCGTCGATTTTTTTTGTTTTGAAGCACAAGTATAGGCTGAGCATCTCATGGACATTTGCTCGTGTTTTTTGCGACCAAGAGTGACCCCCGACCCTGGTCCACTGTACAGAAATCACAAAACACGATTGTTTTTCGGTTCTGCGCTATCCTGAATGCCTTTGGGGGCAAGCAACCGAATGAAAACGTAATGAAGGTGGAAAGGACAGTACATAAATCATGAGCACTGAACTTCTTCTTATCGGGGTAGGCGTCCTCGCCATTATCGCAGTCCTGGATATTATGGTCGGCGTCAGCAACGACGCGGTCAACTTCCTTAATTCGTCACTTGGCTCGCGGGTGGCACCCAGGGCGACCATCATGATCATCGCCAGCGCAGGCATTATTGCAGGAGTAACCTTCTCCAGCGGCATGATGGAGGTGGCCCGCAAGGGGATTTTTCATCCTCAGTACTTCACTATGCCAGAGCTGCTGACCATCTTTCTGGCGGTAATGATCACTGACATCATCCTGCTCGACCTTTTTAATACCTACGGCCTGCCCACCTCTACCACGGTTTCCGTGGTCTTCGAATTGCTCGGTGCCGCCGTGGCTGTATCATTACTCAAGATCATGCAAGCCGGTGAGAGTTTCGCTAACATCGCCCTGTACATCAACTCGGCCAAAGCAATTACGATCATCATGGGAATATTGCTCTCTGTGGCGGTTTCTTTTGTATTAGGGGCCATTGTTCAGCTCTTGACCCGCCTGCTCTTCACCTTTGACTACCAGAAGCGAATCAAGCGCTACGGAGCCCTGTGGGGTGGTGTAGCCATGTCCTCCATCACCTACTTTATCCTGGTCAAAGGAGCCAAGGGGGCTTCCTTCATGACCAAGGCTAACATTGCCTGGATCAAGGGGAACACCCTGCTGCTCCTACTGATCATCTTTATTGCTTCTGTTATTCTTCTGCAAATTCTACAAATGCTCAAATTCAATATTCTCAAGCCCATTGTATTAGTCGGCACCTTTGCTCTAGCCATGGCCTTTGCCGCCAACGACCTGGTGAACTTCATTGGCGTCCCCATGGCCGGGTTCGAGGCCTATAAAACAGCCATGGCTACCGCCACCCCTCTCACCGCGACCATGGGCGCCTTGGGTATGAAGGCCCAGGCGAACACCTTGTTCCTTCTGCTGGCCGGGGTTATCATGGTCCTGACCCTGTGGCTATCAAAAAAATCGCGCAGAGTCTCCGAAACCGAACTAAGCCTCAGCCAGCAAGATGAAGGCAATGAACGTTTTGAATCGGTCTTTCTTTCACGCGCTCTGGTTCGTTTGGTACTGCACATTTTTGAGACCGCTCGACTGATCGTCCCTCGTGGCCTACGCAATGTTATCAGCCACCGACTTGACTCTCGTGTCTCAGCAACCACCCCTGAAGGTGGAGAGCGGCCCTCTTTCGACCTATTGCGCGCTTCGGTCAACCTGATGGTGGCCAGTGCTGTCGTTTCCTATGCCACATCCAACAAGCTTCCTCTCTCAACCACCTATGTAACTTTCATGGTCGCTATGGGTAGCTCCTTTGCCGACCGGGCCTGGGGCCGGGAAAGTGCCGTTTACCGCGTAACCGGCGTTCTCACCGTGATCGGCGGCTGGTTCATGACGGCCATCATCGCCTTTACCTTTGCCGGTCTGTTTGCCACGATCATCTTCTACGGCAAGGGCTTTGGTGTACTCTTTTTGCTGGCACTTGCCGGCGCTCTGATCTGGAATGCTCACCGCAAGCACCGCAGCCTGTCCGAAGAGACGGCGGAAGAAGCGATCTTCAACCTTAAATCCGTCGAGCATCCTCGGGAAAGTGTTGAAACGACCTTCGAACACATGGCCTTTTTGCTTAAGGAAGTTCGCCTATCCCTTGATGCATCCCTCGACGCCCTTTTTCGGCAGAATATAGACAGGCTGAGAGTTGAGCGCAAAAGAGTGAGCAAAATCCAGCGATGGTCCAACATCATCAGCGCCAATGTCTTCAAAGCGATGCGCCTGCTCGACCAGCGCGAGCTGGATGTTTCCCACAAGTACCCGCAGACTGTCCGACGCCTACAAAAGCTTACCGATGGTCACCGAGATATCGTGCTTCGTGCCTATACCCATATGGGCAATCATCACAAGGGGCTACTTCCGGTACAAATTGAAGAATTGGAGCAGGTACGGGAGTTGCTATCCGAAATTCTGCTTGAAGTGGAAGAAACCTTTAACCACCGGCAGACGGCCAACCTCAATAGCTTGGCCGAAAAAGACCGCCGATTAAGAGATCTTGCCGCCGAGCTCAATGTCAAACAGGTCGCTCGCATCTACGACAGCGCGTCCAAGACCCGCCTGAGCATCCTCTACTATGCAATTGTCGGCAATGCGATGATGCTATCCAAGCAAAACTTGGAACTACTGGAGATTTTCAATCTTTCCTTCGGTGAAATTGAAGAAACACTCTAGAGAGGTTTGAAATTAGGATTCACTTTACGACAAAACGCCTCTGATTCTGCTTTGAATCAGAGGCGTTTGATTTATTCAGCGGTTTTTACAAAGTCGCTCCCATTAGATTGCTTGCCCCAAGGCATCAGTACTGCTATAAAACCATTCAATGATCTACTGATAAAACATAGGACTACTTGGCAAACGGATTCCACCAAGAAGCTACTGCAGCGCCATTTCAAGAAGCTTGATCCAGTTTTTTCAGCGCGAGCATGCCTCTGCCCTGCCTACAGGTATCCCTCCACTCTTGACTAAAGATATTTCTATGTCCAAAACAGTCAATGGCGTCGACCACGCATTACCGCTCCGTGAAGACCCTCGGACTTGGCTACGCAAATTCCTTTGGACAGGCATGCTCTGCCTGGCGGTGCTGCTGCTGCTAGCCACCTACAGTATCTATCGAGCCTACAGCTGGCGCCTTATCGAAAGCGCGCATGCAGAGGCAAAAGCGACCTGTCAGGTGCTACTGGTCAAGGAGAAGAAACATCTGCTGGCCATCGATGATAGTGGCCAGGCCCGGCTGAGGCTAACAGACAACGAACTGACCAAATTCGCTAAACGCCTAAAAAAATACTTCAAGCCCTTTGATATAGATACCGTACGAATCTGGGACTTAAACCGGCGGGTGATCAACCACACACAGGCGGAAAATAATCACCCGACAACCGTCGTCCCCCCCGCTCTCGATCGGGCCCTGGCAGGACAAAGTTTCTCATTGCTAGGCAAAGACAGCGATGCCGGACTCGAGGTGAATGATGGCGGAAGAGCAGCAAACCAAGTAATCAGCTACCTACCGATCTGGGGAAGGAGTAAAGAGGTTTTAGGCGCTATCGAGATTCGTCGGAGCGTTGCAAGTTACCGTACTGAAATTCGACGCGGAGTGGCCTTTTTTGCCCTGCTGCTGGGATCAGCGCTCCTGGCCCTGTTCGGTTGCGTCTTTTTCCTGGTGTCCAGGGGCGCGAACCGGTTGGCAGAATCCCAGC
>JAIOSZ010000213.1 GCA_021107335.1 Desulfuromonadaceae bacterium
ACATGACCGTCCATGTCGAGGAAAAAGACGTATTCCCAGGCCTTCTTTTTCATCGGCCGGCTCTCGATCTTGCTCAAATTGATGCCCCGATTGCTGAAAGGCTTGAGCATGCTATAGAGAATGCCCGGCTCATCCTTCACGCTGAACATGACCGACGTTTTATCTTGGGCGCTCGGTGCCGGAATGTTGCGGCCAATGACCAAAAACCGGGTAAAGTTGTTGGGGTTGTCTTCAATCTTCTGCTTAACCGTCTTCAACCCGTACAAGGTGGCAGCCACTTCGCCAGAAATGGCGGCAACGCTCTCATCTTCGGCAGCCATCTGCGCCGCAAGAGCCGTGCTGGCCACATCGACCAGGGGCGTATTGGGCATATTTTCCTCTAGCCACTGGCGACACTGGGCCAGGGCCTGGGGGTGCGAGACGATCCTACGCACATCCGCCATGCGCCCGGTCTGCGACAGCAGATTGTGCTCGATCTCTAGCAAAATCTCGGCATTGATCTTCAATTCCGAGCGAATAAACATATCGAGAGTATGAGAAACAACCCACTCTGTGGAATTTTCCACCGGCACCACCCCATAAGGTGCACGGCCTCGACAAACTTCCTCGAAAACCGCAGGAATACTCTTTTGCGCCACCAACTGAGCCGAAAGACCGAACTGGCGCAGAGCCGCCTGATGGGTAAAGGTTGCTGGTGGGCCGAGATAAGCAATCTTCATCGGCTGCTCAAGGGCCAGAGAGGCCGAGATGATTTCGCGAAAGACCCGCCGCACGCCATCGGCTGGAAAAGAATCGGTATTACTGGTCAGACGCTCGAAGATGGCCTGTTCCCGCCCCGGCACGTAAAATTCCTGACTACTGTTGACCTTGGTGCGACCCACCTCTTTAACCACTTCAGCCCGGCGATTAAGCAGCTCGAGAATCTGATCGTCGATCTGATCGATCCGTTCCCGTAGCTCATTGAGATTTCCCTTTGCCATAACAACCCCTTCCTAATGGATTCAAGCTGTACAATTTAGCGAATCCCCACACAAAAATCAACGCTGTTGGCATGCTAATCGTGCTGTCTTTGCCCTTGACCGGCCAGAAACCAGAAGCTAAACTGCCGCAATTCAGACCATTACAGACCCATAAGGAGCGGCTATGAGCATATCCATCAAGATCGCCAAATACATCGAGCGTGCCAGCTGGATCCGCAAAATGTTCGAAGAGGGAGCGCGACTGCGCGCTGAACGAGGCGCCGAGAACATTTTCGATTTCACCATCGGCAATCCCTCCACTGAGCCACCCGCAAGACTGCAGCAGGAGCTGCTCAGGCTGGCCCAGGAGCCAGTTCCCGGCATGCATCGCTACATGAGTAACGCCGGCTACCCGGAGACCCGACAGGCGGTGGCCAAACATATCTCCAAAGGCACAACACAAGCGATCGAAGCGGATCACGTGATTATGACCTGCGGCGCAGGCGGCGGTCTCAATGTCGTGCTGAAAACTATTCTTAACCCCGGCGAAGAGGTGATCATCCTCACCCCCTACTTCGTCGAGTATATGTTTTATATCGATAACCACGGTGGCACAGCCGAAACCGTGGCGACCGACCCAGAAACCTTTCAGCTCAATGTAGCCGCCATCGAGGCCGCCATCGGTCCCAACACCCGGGCTATCATCATTAATTCCCCCAATAATCCCACGGGGGTTATCTACCCTGTCGAAACCCTGCAAGCCCTTGGAGAGATGCTGGCCCGCAAGGAGCAAGAACTGGGGCGCACCTTGTTTGTCATTTCTGACGAACCCTACGCGCGCTTAGCTTATGAAGGCCAGAGCGTTCCTTGTGTCCTCTCCCACATCAAAAACTCGGTGATTGTCACCTCTCACTCCAAGGACCTGGCCTTGCCCGGCGAACGGATCGGTTACCTAGCCGCCAACCCCGCCATGGACGGAGTCAAGCAATTCATGGAAGGAGCCATCTTCTGCAATAGGGTTCTAGGCTTCGTCAATGCTCCGGCGCTGATGCAACGGCTGGTGACCAACCTGCAGGAAGAGAGCGTCGACATTACGGCCTATCAGGAAAAACGCGACCTGCTTTACCAGCATCTGACCGGACTTGGCTTTAAGATGGTCAAACCGCAGGGCGGTTTCTACTTCTTTCCCGAATCTCCCATGGAAGACGATGTGGCCTTCGCTGAATTGGCCCAAAAACACAATGTTCTGGTGGTACCGGGACGGGGCTTCGGGGCTCCGGGCTACTTTCGCATCGCCTACTGTGTTGAACTCGAGATGATTGAGCGCAGCTTGCCCGCCTGGGATAAATTGGCCCGAGAAGCAGGCCTTGACTAGCTTCCCATATGAAAACTGCGCTGTGTCCACCCATAGTTTCCGGATAGACACTAACTAAACAGCCCGCGCCACACTCCATTATTTACACCAAAGCCCGGTGCGTCTCTGCACCGGGCTTTTTATTGGCCATCCTTCAGTTCTTTAAAACAAATGCCATGCCTGCCTCAACGCCATTTGATGGAACAGCCCATGGACGGCGGCTGCACTATCGGCGGATTCTCCCCCGCCACCAAGGCGACCATCGCCCCCCGCAAATCCTGCCGCTGAACAGCTTTGTCATCCTGCCAGTTATCGTCGATACGTCCGTGATAAAAAAGCCGCCCCTGCCCGTCGAACAGATAAGGGTCGGGTGTGCACTGGGCTCGAAAAGCCCGCGCCACCTGCTGGCTGTCATCCACCAGATAAGGAAAGGAAACATCAAGCTCGGCGACCAATTCGGTCATCCGCTGCGGAGCATCCTCAGGATAGTCGGGATGCATATTGGCGTTGATGGCCACCGCATTAATGCCCGACCCAACAAACTCTTCGGCCAAGCGAATCAGGCGAGGCCACTGAGCCTTAGCGTAGGGGCAATGGTTGCAGGTAAAGACCACCAACAACCCCATACCAGCCAACAACCTGCTGCCGCTGAACTTCTTGCCTGAAGGATCAGTAAGAGAAAAGGCAGGCATAGTGCTACCGAGGGGCAGATCGACAGATTGAACTAGGGTCATGACGGAAACTCCTTGATCTGAAAAGAACCACCCTGATTGACCTATAACGCAAGACCATATTTAGAAAAGTACCGCCTCAGCTATTTGGCAGCTCAGGTTCGTCCACTCATCCCTTTTCAAACACCACCTTGTTACCCTGGTCATCAACGGCCACATAGGTAAACTTGGCTTCAGTGACCTTGAAGCTGGGGCAGACCTCGGCCGCACCGCGCAACACTGCTTCAACCCAGACGTCGATATTTAGGGTCAAAGATGTATTGCCGACCCGCACCACCGAACCATAACAAGACACGATATCGCCCACCTGTACCGGACGAATGAAATTCATCGACTCCACCGCCACCGTCACTGTGCGGGTGCGAGTGATCTGTTTGCCCAGGATACCGCCGGCAATGTCCATCTGGGCCATAATCCAACCACCGAAAATATCGCCATTAACATTGGTGTCGGCCGGCATAGCCAGGGTGCGGAGGATGAGCTTACCTTCTGGCAAAGGACAGGCTGAATTATCATTCTCTACCGAACATTCCATAAGATTTCCAACCTTTTCAAAAAGCAATTTTCAGAACAAGGACATGCTCACGGGCGAAGAAGTTAACCGAACTGGATATTAGAGGGGTTCAAAGTAGCAACAGCCACAGGAGTACCCGGATGGAACTACAATAAGTAAACTTTACCTGCACACTTCGTTTCTACCATTTCCAGCCTTACAGGTAAACTGGCACCAGTATTCAGCGCAGGGTAAACCGGCAGCGGAGACGGCGTTTATAATGTTCTACTCTTTTGACTTCTCCTTACCCTTTTATAGACTTAATACAGGTGAAAACCATCGTACCTGACCGGACAAACAATTCGGCACCCAACCGAAGATCTACATACAGAGACCAACCGCGCAAACACCATATTCAAACCGGGTAAGGCAAAGGGGGCAGGACGATGAAATTGGCCAACAATACGGTTTTAGGGCTGATGGGGCTGGTACTGCTACTGGCCGGCTGTGCCAACGACATGAGCGATATCGAAGTCAAGGAGGGGGGCTACGTCGGTTCAGCGGTTTGCGCCCGCTGCCACGACCGGATCGCCGCCACCTGGCAGACCACCCCCCATTCCATGGTTATGAAACGGGTCTCGGGACCGCAGGATCCCTCGATCCTTGGCGACTGGCAGACGCCGCCGAACTTTACCGCCACCGATCCTAGCGGCACGACGGTACAGGTTACCGACCTTGGCGATATGAGCAAGGACCGGATCATGCTGACCCACGGCGTTCTCTGGAAGCAGCGCTATATCAACGCCGACTGGGAAGTGCAGAAGTTTCAGTGGAACATCGCGGAGAACTTCTGGGGCCCTTACCATTTCAGTGACGCCAAAGGACCCAACTGGCAAAAGAAATGCTCTTACTGCCACGTCACCGGATTTAACCAGCAGGACTACTCCTGGGCGGAACTCAGTATCGGCTGTGAAGCTTGTCACGGTCCCGGCGAGAAACACGTCAAGGCAAGGGGACTGGCCAGAGCCAATACTATCACCAATCCGGCCAAACTCCCCTGGCATCTAGCCTCGGATATCTGCGGCCAGTGCCACACCCGCGGCAAATCACCGGACGGCAAAGCCCCCTTCCCAGTCGGCTACTCCGTCGGCAAGCGTCTGGTACCGAGCATGTTTACCGTGACCAGCTACGACAACAAAAAAGCCTGGTGGCCTTCCGGCGCTGTTAAGCAGCATCGTCAGCAGTATCCTGAATGGCAGACCTCCAGCCATTATCGGGCCGGAGTCAGCTGCCTCGACTGCCACACCACCCACGGCAGCAGTAATCGCTTCAGTACCCGCGGCACCGGCAACAACCTCTGCCTCGGCTGTCATCCCAACATCAGCACCGACCCTGTTAGAGGCCATGCACCGATCA
>JAIOSZ010000351.1 GCA_021107335.1 Desulfuromonadaceae bacterium
ATAGTTTTGATGGCCAGGGTACACAGCTTCTTGATGGGCTGTACGACACTGTCGGGCCAGAATTCTGCTATTTCGGTGGGGGGACGGGTAACTGTCTGGATTTTTCAAATTCCCGGCAGATGACCGAGCGGGGTCTTGTTTCTCAAGGGGTATCCGCTTCCTCGATTAGGGGGTGTCGGATGTCCGCCGGGGTTGGGCATGGCTGGGTTCCGTCCGGTTCTCCGTTGGTCGTTACTCGGGCCGAAGGCCGAGTCGTTTTTGAACTGGACGGCCGTGCTGCATTGGATGTCTATGCCGAACGGTTGGTCGGCATTTCAAGCGATTCCTTGGCCGAGACCTTCATGCGCTATCCTTTGGGAATCTGTTATGGGCCGGACCGGTTTATTGTTCGCGACCCTTTGAGAGTTTTCCAAGATACCGCCCTGCAGTTCATCAGTGATGTACCTAGCCAGGCTGTGGCCTATATCATGGAACCCAAGCCAGATCCTGGCTATACCATGGCTAGCAGTTTGTCCCAAAAAGCCCTAGGCGAACTAGCGAAGCCACGCTTTGCGTTGATCAGCTATTGTGTATCGCGCGTGGCCCTGCTTGGGAGTGGATATCAGGCTGAAATCCGCTCATTGGTTGCTCCCTTTGGGGGGCAGGTGCCTTTTCTTGGGCTCCTCGCTTCAGGTGAAATTGGCGCTTATGCCGATGTTCCACAGTTTCATAATAAAAGTATTTCTTTGCTGATGGGAGGGGAGTAGGTCATGCCCAACTTCGAATTGGCGGTATTGTATGAATTATCCTCTCAAGAACTGTTTGCCTCAAACGAGGCTCTGTTTGCGGATCTGAAGAGTAAGGTCACCCGAATCTTCGCAGCACGGCGGGTGATGCTGGAAATTGCTGACTGCAAGGTCTTTCATTGGGGGTTTGGCCAGCAACGACTGTCCCTGGACCATTGTTTGGTAAGCTCACATGCGGTTTACGAAAAGAGTCTTGGCCAGGAGCAGGAGTTAGGGCGTTTCTGGCTGGAGAAGACTGAGTCGTTCAAGGATTTTGAGTTACGTCTGCTCGATATCTATTGCCGGCAGCTGGAACGAGTTCTATATGCCATCAAGGCAAATCAGGAGTTGGTTTCGGCCAATACTCGTTTTCGAGAAATGGTTGAGCATGCCCCGATACTGGCAATCCATGGCTTTGATGGAGAAGGTCGGATTCTCTACTGGAACCGTACCGCTGAAAAATTATACGGTTTCGCCAAAGAAGAGGTATTAGGCCAGAAGGTAACCTCTGAGCAAATGGGCTATGCTTTGCACCGGCAGTTTCAGCAGGTGTTGCGTAATCCCCCCATTGTTGGGGAAGAACAGGTCTGGGAAGGGGAGGTGCCGAACCGCCTGGGACAACAGAAGAGCGTTTTGTCCTTTGTGATGCCCGTTGGCGGTTCGCAACAGGCCAGCGAATATATGCGCATGGATGTTGATATCTCGCAAAACAAGCGGATGGAACAAGAATTGGATTTTTCCAGTTCCCATGATCAACTTACCGGGCTATGTAACCGAAACTGTTTCGAACAGGAGATGATCCGTCTCGAAAAGTCTGGAGACGTTTGCCAGGGTGTCATTGTCTGTGATTTAGACGGTCTTAAACTGATCAACGATACCATGGGCCATCAGGCTGGAGACGCTCTGCTGATTGCTGCGGCTAATATTCTACAGCGGCTGTTTCGCTCCAGCGATATGGTTGCCCGTGTTGGCGGTGATGAATTCGCTATTCTGCTTTCGACGGGGGGGCGAACCGATGTTGCCACTGCTGCAGGGCGTATTGAAGAACACGTGGCCCACCACAATCGCACCAGCCCTGATTTGCCTCTAAGTTTATCAGTCGGTTTTGCTGTCCGAGAAACGTCGGTTCAGAGAATTCGAGATCTGTTTATCGAGGCAGACAATAATATGTCCCGGAAAAAATTGCATCTCAGTCAAAGCAATCGCAGCTCGGTGGTGCAGACTCTCGAAAAGGCTCTGGAAGCTCGCGATTTCATCACTGAAGGTCATGCCGATCGACTTGCATCAATGGTTGTTTCTGTGGCACAGGAACTCGGTTTTCCTGAACATCGCCTCAGCGATTTGCGCCTGTTGGCTAAGTTTCACGATATCGGCAAAGTTGGTATCAAAGATCAGATTCTATTTAAACCCGCAAAATTATCGGAAGAAGAAACGGTAGCAATGCGTCAACACTGTGCTATCGGTTACCGAATCGCACAAGCTTCTCCTGACCTTGTGCCCATTGCTGATTGGATCTTTAAGCACCACGAATGGTGGGACGGTAGCGGTTATCCCCTGGGGCTGGTCGGCGAAAACATTCCCCTTGAATGCCGTATCCTCGCTATTGCCGATGCTTTTGACGCCATGGTCAGTGATCGGCCCTATCGCAAGGGCCTGTCGCAGGAATATGCGGTAGAAGAACTCTATCGCTGTGCCGGTAGCCAGTTTGATCCGGAACTGGTCCCGCTGTTTATTCAGACGGTAGTGTACATTTCAAGGGGCAAGGTGTTACGGTTTGATGGTTTCAAAAAAGCCGATTGAACTTTTTTGAAAGCTTGTTGCTGGTGTGGATACCACAGGGCCTGAACACTGCAGGTTAAAATTATTGTCAATGGAGTTAATAGCTGGTGGAAAACAAGTCTACCTTAAGCTTATTCACATTGAAGTTTTACGACAGAGAGCTCGAAACTGAGTTTCAGCAGGACTCTTTTTCACGAAACGTCAAACGAACGCGCCTGACCTGTGTGGTTGGGACTTTTATGTATGCGATATTCTATCTTATGGATCGGGTGGTTATTCCCGATCTGCAGGCCGATTGCCAGTTGATTCGCTTTGCCATCGTTTGTCCCGCCATTCTGTTGTCTCTGCTGGCCTCCTATACCAGGTTCAATTACAGGCTCAGAAATATTAGCACCCTGGTATGCGGCGGTCTGTCGAGTCTCGGCGTTGGCACTCTGGCTGATGATGAAGCCGTTGATGTCGCCACTCTGCTCGAAAGGGCCGATCAGGCCCTTTATGCCGCTAAGAACCGCGGTCGCAATCAACTCAGGGGCTGGCAAATGCCAGCAAGCGGCAATGGTTTCGATGTCTTTTCCGCTGTCCCGCCAGCCTTCCCTAGTTAAACTCCTGCCGATAATGCCATCGATTTCATACCATAAAAGCCTGCTGTTGCAGGATTTTATGGTTTTTTTAGATAGCTTCGGCCGCCCATGTAAGTTCGGGTAAAGAATGAATTGGATAGCTTTTCGATGCGTACCGTCTTCCCGGTGCGGGGGGCGTGGATAAACCGGCCGTTGCCGATATACATGCCCACGTGAGAAACGCGATGTCCGCCGTTGGTAGCAAAGAAAACCAAATCACCTTTGACCAGTTTGTTTTTGGCCACCCAACGACCGGCTTTAAATTGATTGCGGGATACCCGCGGCAGGTTGAGGCCGTTAAGACGGTAACAGACCATGGTCAATCCACTACAGTCGAAGCCTTTAGCTTGGTCGGTTCCGCCCCAGCGGTAGGGGATGCCGATGAAGCCCCGCGCGGTCTTCACTAGTTTGTCCCGGAAAGCGCCCTGGTTGTTTGCAGGGCTTCGCGCAATGCTATAGCTTGCAGGAATGACGATGAAAAAGTTGTCAATCAGGCCCTGAGAAGAAAGCTGCTCGGCTTGCTGTCGGGCGCTTTGATAATTGGCATGATTACCAAACCGGACCTTGAAAAGCCCCGACTCATGACGAAAGTAAAAGGCGTCGATGCCTCGTTGATCGAGTATCCGCTCAAAGCGCACTGCGTTATCAAGGTTGCCGAAGGCGCCGACTTGAACCGAATAACCCATTCGGTCGAGGGAAGAGTTGGTCTGGTGGAGGGTGAGCAGTTGACCAATAGGGTCGGCCACCTCGATCGGCCTGGTAGCCGGTTTGCTGCTACAACCTGCCAATAATAGCCCTAAAATGAGCAGCCACAGCCAGGGATATCGCCGGGGTAAAAAAAGGCGGGTTTTCATGGTTCCTCCTGAAGGCTCCTAAGGGAGTATTTGCCTCAAGCCTCACTTTGGCTACATCAATCAAGTCTTTCTCGGCCTATCAATCTACGGCCACCAGAGTACCATAACGCGCTTTTGGGAAAAATGGTCTTAACTTAGTCCTGTCAGTATTGAGTTGCCAAGCATAGTGCTAAGCGATGGGGGCTGTAGTGTTGGCCAAATCGGGACGAGCATGGCCGGTAAAGGGGGCTAAAGAAAGAAGGATTGGGCTTGCTCGCCACTGAAGTTGCGATATAAATATAAGTGTAGCTATGATGATATGTCTAGCTCAGAAAGAAAGTGAGTCTGGGTATGGAAGACAGCGAATTCAGACGCCTGGAAATCTACTTAAAGAGCTGTGGTGTGCAATGTTATCGGCTTATGGACAGGCATAAAGTCGATACGTTGTACCGGTCAGGGTTTAAGCTGCTGTTTTTTTCATTTTTTGGCGAGAATGTTTTTACCGGCGATGCCGAAACCATTCTTTTGGTGCGGCCAGAAGATGGCTATGACGTTTCTCGCCACCTTTTGAAGGAGGTCCAGCGTTTCGGCCAGGAACTGGTCCTTCGTGAAAAGGCCGCCTGAGTAATTACCATCAAACTCGTAATTGTAATTGATTCTGTCGATTGCCTAGATCAAACAGCCGCCTTGCCACTTCTGGCAAAGGGCGGCTGTTTTTTTTCTGATTGGGGGTAAATTATAGCAGTTCTATTTACTCATGGTCGCCGCAGCTTTGACCGGTTTTCAGGTCGCCGGTCAGGTAGTTTGTTGCCAATTGTTGGGTGAATTCCCCTGGGAGCCAACCAGTACAGTGATATTGTTTTCGGCGAACAGGTCCTGGGCCCGTCGCCCCATCGCGCCGACTCTGATCACGTTGGCCCCTAACTCACCTAGCCATCGCAGGATTACTCCAGTCACC
>JAIOSZ010000186.1 GCA_021107335.1 Desulfuromonadaceae bacterium
GAGTTGCTTGAATTCGTCCCGGTTCACCAGGCCAAGGTGAGCCACCGATTTTTTCAACTCTTCTCGGGCTACTTCTTCCAACCGCTGCTGTTGGTTACCCACGGCCTCCTGAAGTTTGCTCAATAGTTCCTGGCCTTTTTCTTCGCTGAGCCCGAACTGGCGTTGTAGTTCCTCCACCAGTTCTTCGGCTTTTTTTCGACTCAGGGCCAAGGCGCCGATACCGGCCAACAGGGTTTTTTCAATCAGGTCACTCATGTCAATCTCCTATAGATCAGCAATGATTCTAGGCACTTCAATAATAACACAAGAGGCGGTACTCGCAATCACTCTAATAGCTGTCGGATCTTGGGCAGCAACTGGCGGGTCGCGACCTCGCCGGCCTTGATGGCTTCTTTGGCCCGGTGAAAATCGAGCAGACTGAGGCCGTCAAAGCAGGGCCGAATCAGCAGGTCGATGGCTTCTTTTTCCAGGCGCAGGTCGTTGATCTGGTTTTCCATGATAGCGACACTTCGAGCACAGACCTTGAAAATCCCCGGGGCTCGGTGTTTGGGATGTTCCGCCGGTTGTTCGGTGAGGATGCTACTCTGCTGGCGACTGTTGTTTTGCCAAATATCGTGAAATAGGTTTTCGATCTGGCTGCTAGTGAAGAATTGGCGAAGCGTTCTTCGCTGTTTGCTGGGAAGGCTGGCAATCTTTTTCAGTTTTGCCGGGTGGGATTTGGTTAGCGCCGGAATAGCGCTGACGCCGATAACTCGTTGAGCGCCCATGCTGTAGGCTACGTCGGCTGGAATGGGATTGCACAGTCCGCCATCGACCAGAAAACGGCCGTTCCAGGGGACGGGTGTAAAGATGCCGGGAAAGGCCGTTGCTGCATGCAGCCCCTTCAACAGGCTGCCTTGGTGAATGACCAAGGCTTCTCCCGATTCGACATCGGTGGCGGTTACCGCCAGGGGAATGGATAGTTCTTCAAAGGTTTGTACCGGCAATAATTCTGCCATGAAGTTGGCCACTTTTTTGCCATCCAGCAGACCAGAGGTCGGCAGGGTCGGGGCGAGTAGTCGGGTCAGGGATCGCCAGTCGAGATCGCAAAGGGTTTTTTCCATCTGTTGGATCGGCACCCCGGCAGCGTAGAGAGCGCCGATGAACGCGCCGATAGAGGTGCCCGCGATGTAGCTGATGGGGATGGCAGCCTCTTCAAGCACTTTCAGTACGCCGATGTGCGCCAAGCCTCGGGCAGCGCCGCTGCCAAGTGCCAGGCCGATGGCGGTATGGGCTGCAGACATGAAACGCCTCGCTTAAGGAGCAGAGCAGCTAGAGTGGTGTGGTTAATTATAAGGGCAATAAAATGCCTGGCAAGATAAAGATCTATTTAGGGTTGAGACAATTCGAGAATTGTTTTCCAGGCAGGTAGTGGTTGATTGTCCCAGACCCCCTTGGTAAGCGCTTCAGCCTGCTGAGGATCGGCACAATGGCGGTGGCAGCTGCGGGACAAAGTTTGATGCAGATTCTGCAAATCCGACAAATAACGCTGTAGAATGGCTGCAGTAACCTGGCTTTCGACAGGCAGTGAGGTTGATGTCATGCCGGCAGCGGCACAGAGCAGCAGGGCTCGGGCGGTATCCAGGTCCTCGACCTCTAATCGACAGTCCCTATGATCGATCAGCTCGACCCTGCCAAAAAATTCCGAGCCGCGGATCATTGGCGGGGTAAAGGAGTAAAGGCGCAATTCTGGTCGGTAATAGTCGTAAAGGTAGTGGTCTGGGAAGCGCGGAATGCCGTCAACAAAGACCTCCATAGCGATTGTTTCAGCCAGCTCTTTGGGGTCGATTTCGACCGCCTCGGCTGAGATGGACTCGTATCCCTCGGCCCAGGAACCGGAGGCGAGGGAGGTCAGATCGCTGCCTAGCCAGAGGGCTAGCTCTCGTTCGAAGGCACGCTGTCGAAGCTGGCCCGAGGTCTGGTCTGCCATGGCCTTTTGCAATTGGTCAAGGATCTTGGCCGGCGGCAGGGGTAGGCCGGTGCGCAGCACTTCATTGCGCAGTAAAGTTCTGCGGGGCAAAGGACGTCCTTCACCAAGCAATTTCCAGAATGCTCGGCCTAGGGCAGATCGGGTAAAGGCAAAGATCGCTTCGGTACCGCTGTCTGGCCAGGTTTGGGGTTCCGGTAGGCAGAGCAGTTCTTTCTGCAGCAAGCCTAGCAGAGGCTCGGGCAAATAGAGGGCCAAGGGTAGCAGAGCCGGATGCTGGGATTTCAGCCAACACCATTCGATGGCGCGGGTTGTCTCACTATGGATCAGGTCCGTAATCCGGTCATCATCTACTGATTTTTCGATGCGCAGCGTGATTGTCTCAGTGTCGTCACAGAGTTGATCGAGTGTGAACTGCTTTTGAAGCAGTTCAAGAACAATCAGCCCATAGTTGCTGGTCAGCCAGCCACCCGGAAGGCGCAGTTCGATCGTCGCATCGACAGCGGCCAGGCCCAACAGGTGCAGCAGCTGCCAGACCCAGGCCGGGGTTGTGGCCGGCAGGCGAAAGCGGCGGTTGGGCCAAGAGCGACGTAGCAGGGCCAGGAAATGGTTGTGCCGATCGGGGGATGGCAGCCCTTGGTCGACCAGGGTGCCGCTGATATGGTTGGGGACAAAGCTTTCTGGAGCTTGCCAGAGGGATATGGTCTGCCCAACGGCCGGTTGGCCGCAAAGGTTCCGCTGCAGGGCCAGGCCGGCCAACAGCGGTGCCGAAGCGAATTCCAGGGCTGGCCCAACAGTTTCGTAGACCTGGTCGGGATTGAGCAGCAGGGTGACGGTTGTGGCCAGTACCGGAAAGGGCGGCGCGTAACCGCCCAGACGTTGATGCTCCTGTGCCAGTAACAGGGCCAGGGCTTGGCAGCAGCGCTTTAGATCGCTGGCCGGTCGCAATTGAGTGAGTCGGCGAAAAAGCAGATGATAGCGCACCGCGACTGACTCTGGCAGGGCCAGTTCCGTATTGCCCATGGCCAGGGACTGCCGCAGACCTGGAGGCAAGGTTGGCAGGGCTTGGCGGATCTTATCTTCAAGCTGATGGGGTTGCATCTCGGTCGGCAGCAAGTCGTAGTGACTCAGAGCCAGCAAGCGGACAACAGTAAGAAACCCCTTGCCGATGGCCAGCTTTTCCGGAATATCACCCTTCGCTAGACGATCCTCGCTACGGGCGATACGATAATGCTCAATTAGCAGCGGCTCTGCCGCCAGCAGGGTGGTGCGCCACATGTTAGCCAAATAACAGGCCGAGAGCTCCGGTGGCGGCACGGCGGCGAGCACCGCCAGCAGTTTGACTTCCTCCAGAAGCAGCTGCAGCACCTCTTGAAAATCGCGGGTACTGGCAGGGGCTTTCTTGGTTAAAGGCAGCTGTTTGCGTAAACGGGGAGGGGTTTCATCGTCCCAGAAAGAGACATCGCTACGGGTCCAGGTGATGAAGTAGCGCAGTCCCAGGGCCTGGGCGCAGTAATGGCCCATTTCCATTGCCGCCGCATCGTTGTCTTCCGGAAACAGCACGACTCCGCCGGCCATGCAGCTGTCGCGATTGATCCAGAACAGCAGGGGCGGTCGTTGCTCGCCAATGGCGGTCAGCAGGGAGGGGAAGGTCTCGACCTTACGCAGGGGCGAGCGGCCGCGGCTGATGAGACTTTCGGCCCAGTGGCGCAGCTGATCGGTAAACTGGCGCAGGGTGTCGGAATCGATGGGCTCTGAGGTTGCAGGAACCATGCAGTACTGCTCTTGGAATAAAAGATTAAGAAAAAAGTTCGCCGCTGTCGGCACCCTGAGGTAGCCGTTGTAAATGACGGTAGGCGAGGTCGGTGGCGGTGCGTCCGCGGGGTGTGCGGTTGAGGTAACCCTGCTGTAGCAGATAGGGTTCGATTACATCCTCGATAGTGTCCTTTTCTTCGCCGACAGCCGCTGCCAGGGTTTCGACACCTACCGGACCGCCGCCGAACTTGTCGATGATGGTCAGCAGAATCAGGCGGTCCATCTGGTCAAGGCCACAGCCGTCGACCTCCAGTCGGTTGAGGGCCATGTCGGCCATCTCCAGAGTGATGGTACCGTTGCCCTTAACTTCGGCAAAGTCCCGCACTCGGCGCAACAAGCGATTGGCGATACGGGGGGTGCCCCGGCTACGACGGGCCACTTCCAGTTCGCCGTTTTCGGCCACCGGCACACCAAGAATACCGGCGCTGCGGCGAACGATGGTGGCCAGGTCCTCGGCATCGTAAAATTCCAGGCGGCAGATGACGCCGAAGCGGTCGCGCAGCGGCGAAGAAAGTAGTCCCGCCCGCGTGGTAGCACCGACCAGGGTGAAATGGGGAATGTCGAGTTTGATCGTGCGAGCCGAAGGACCCTGGCCGATGATGATGTCGAGCTGATAGTCCTCCATGGCCGGATAGAGAATCTCTTCCACCACTGGCGAGAGGCGATGGATCTCGTCGATGAACAGTACGTCGCCTTCTTCAAGATTGGTCAGGATGGCCGCCAGATCGCCAGGTTTCTCGATCACTGGTCCGGAGGTGCTTTTGATGCTCACACCCATTTCACTGGCGATGATGTTGGCCAGGGTAGTCTTGCCGAGCCCAGGCGGACCGAAGAAGAGTACATGGTCCAGGGTCTCCTGCCGGGCGCGGGCCGCCTCGATAAAGACCTGCAGGTTGTCCTTAGCTTTGATCTGGCCGATATATTCTTTAAGGGTGCGCGGCCGTAGCGAGGCTTCGAAACGATCGTCATCGCCGAGTTCGCCGCTGATCAGTCGTTCGCTCATATTCGCTCCTTGCCGTAAAGCCGTAAGTTGAAGATGGATTCCGTCGCTGGTCTGGGTCGATAGAGGTCGATCTCTTTCGGCCTGCTCAACGCAT
Source organism: Desulfuromonadaceae bacterium (assembly GCA_021107335.1). Lineage (GTDB taxonomy): Bacteria > Desulfobacterota > Desulfuromonadia > Desulfuromonadales > Syntrophotaleaceae > Syntrophotalea_A. Next base: position 4,879 of record JAIOSZ010000186.1, read on the forward strand.
CAGGATCTTCAAGGCCGCTTTGAGGATTTCTTCCAGAGAGGCACCGGCGGCAATTTCCAGGTTGTCGAGAGCTCTTTTGGACAGATTTTCCTTATAGCCGAGATTGACCAGGGCCGACAGAGCGTCTTCTCGTTGGCCGCTGGCCGTAGCTGCTGGGCTGCCGGTGACGGTTGGTGAAAAACTGCCCTGGGGGATTTTTTCCCGCAGTTCCAGTACCAGGCGCTCGGCGGTTTTTTTGCCGATTCCCGGTAGGCTCGAAAGTTGTTTGACGTTGCCCTGGGTCAGGGCGCACTTCAAGTCGTTGACCGGAATGTTGGATAAAATATTGAGAGCCAGTTTGGGGCCGACCCCAGAGATGGTCAGCAGCAGGACGAACATCTCTTTTTCTTCCATGGTCAGAAAACCGAACAACGAAATAGCATCTTCACGCACATGGGTGTGTACATGGAGCCGTACGGCGCCTTCTTCCGGAAGAGCGTAGAAGGATGACAGAGGGATCAGCAGGCGATAGCCGACTCCGCCGACGTCCACGATAATCTGGTTGGTCGATTTATGAACGATGTTGCCGCTGAGCAGAGCAATCAAGGTAGACTCCAGATAGACGGTTAAGGGTGCTTGAGTTGGGTCATGCGAGCACTATGAGCGTGGCAAATAGCCACAGCCAGAGCGTCCGAAGCATCCTCCTGGGCGATCTCCGGCAGATTGAGCAGCATGCGCACCATCTGCTGTACCTGCCGTTTTTCGGCCCGGCCGTAGCCGACTACGGCATTTTTAACCTGCAATGCAGTGTACTCCGCCACCGGCAGGTCGGCGTTAACTCCGGCCAACATGGCCGCGCCTCGAGCATGGCCGAGCTTGAGGGCCGACTGGGCGTTTTTAGCCACAAAAATTTGTTCGATAGCGACCGCATCGGGGGCGTATTCGGCAATCACCCGCTCTAACTCTTGATAGATGATTTTCAAACGGTCGGCCAGTTCGGCACCGCTGCGAGTGCGGATGGCGCCGTTATCGATGTGCAGCAAGCGGTTGCCGCGCTTTTCGATCAAGCCGTAGCCGGTAATTCTTGAGCCGGGGTCGATTCCCAGAATGCGCATGGATCCTGCTTTCGCTTAGCCGGCTGAATAATCTGGGTTAAAGAAAACGGGCGGCCCCGGCCC
>JAIOSZ010000154.1 GCA_021107335.1 Desulfuromonadaceae bacterium
AGGACAGGAGGGTTTGGCTACTGACAGGCCCGCAAAGCACAATGGTAGATCATGGCCAGCAGATTAAGGACCCGATAGCGGGTCGAACGCTGACGCACCGCCTCTCGATTCGCCCCGTTATAAACCTTTATACCGAGACGCAGCAACTCTGCATCGACTTCGCCAAGGGCGGTAACGCCTTCACGATTGAAGACCAAACCCTGCTCCCCCGCCATGACACATTGCTCCAGAAACCGCTGATCAAATTCGAACCAGCGGTGGCGCAGTTGTGGGTCGGCTATCAACTCGTTTGCTACTTGCTCTACGAATTGACTGCCGTCAGATCCGCAATAGGGCCGCTCAGACATTGGCTTCTCCATTATTTCCATACACTCTGAAATGTTTTCATGGGCAACGCTGGTCGCTGCATTCTGTTTACGGCGACGCCGCACCCAGGCCAAACTGGCCGCCAGCACCCCTAGTCCACTGATTATTCCCACATTATCTCCCTATTACAAGTTTGGACACTGCTGCTCTAACCTGGAAATAAACCCCTGTGGATGAACCTGTGGAAAACCTTGACAAGTCACATCCACAGATTTTAAAAATCGAGAGCACGCGCCATAAACACCTTGAATCATTGAAATGTCTAGTCAATGAAGCTATCAAAAGACAACTTAATCGCCATGCGCACCCTGTGGGCAAGTTCTCTTGAATATCTTAGATTGTGTCTTCACCTGCATCTTCCAGGGCTTCGCTGATCAATTCCAGAGTATGGGCAACACGCTGTGGAAGGCCGCGCTTTTCCAGGGCGCCCCGGAGCATAATCAGGCAGCCGGGACAGTCAACGGCCACCGCCTCAGCGCCACTGCGCAGAATGGAATCAACCTTGTCCTTGGTGATTTCACGGCTGATTTCCGGATGGCCGGAAAAGGAATAGGAGCCGCCAAATCCGCAGCAACGATCGGCCCGATCCATCTCTCGCAAATCCCAGCCAGCCTTAGCCAGCAATTGCCGTGGTTCTTTCCAGACGCCACAACCACGCTTAAGGTGACAGGAATCGTGATACGTCACAGTACCCCTGTGAGCCGCCGCTGGCAAATCTGGCAACTGTTCCGCGATAAAAGCAGCCGCATCATAGGTTATGGCCGCTAAACGCCGAGCCGACTCGGCATATTGCGCATCGTCCTGCAGTAATTCAACAAAATGCTTACGCAGGGCCGCGGTACAGGTCGGACAGGTGGTAACCACCGCATCGGGGTCGTCCGCCAGCAGTTCCCGAACATTCTGCCTGGCCAACTCAACGGCAGTCTGCCGGTCGCCACTATAAAGGGCCGGAATACCGCAGCAAGACTGACCCTGGGGCATTGTCACGGCAATTTTACAGCGATTGAGCACAGAAACCAGCGACAAGCCGATCTGAGGATGAACGAAATCGGTGGCGCAGCCAGCGAATAACGCGACCCGCTGCCGGGGTGCGCTGAGCTGGTCATCAATTGCGGGCATAAGGTCGCGCAACGGTTTGTCGGCAATGACCGGCAGGGTTCGCCATTCGGTAAGGGAAGAAAAGTGCAAGGGTAAGTGACGAATGCTACCCCGGCTATCGGTAATCGGCTTCTGCAGATGGGCAGCGCTACGCAGCAGTGCATGAAACAACCGCCGATTGCGCAACACCCGGCGAAACACCAGAGACTTACCGAGACCGAGACCTTCCTGATCACTGATTCGACGCCGCAGATGCAGAATCATTTCTTCCAGGTCGATCTTGGCCGGACAGATTGCCACACAGGCCCGACAACCGATACAAGCCTTGACCAGCTCGGCAGCCGGTTCCAGACCCTCTAAAAAAGCGGTCAGCACAACGCCGATGGCGCCGACATATGTGTGACCAAAGACATGGCCGCCGATGGTCTGGTAAACGGGACAAACGTTGGCGCAGGCGCCGCAACGCAAACAGCGCAGGGCGTCCTTACAATCAGGGTCCTCGGCCAGAGCGCTGCGACCATTGTCAAGAAGAACAATGTGCAACTCCTTAGCCGGCCCTTCCTGAGGCACCGGCCCGCGAATCCAGCTGACATAAGAAGTCAGGGCCTGGGCTGTGGCACTGCGGGGCAGTACCTGCAACACGCGCATGGCATCCTCAAGGGTTGGCACCAGCTTGTCGATGCCGACCAACACCACATGCACTGGCGGCAGCGTTGCCACCAACCGGGCATTGCCTTCATTGGTCACCAGTGCCAGGGCGCCTGTTTCAGCGACCGCCAGATTGGCACCGCTGATGCCCATATCGGCTTGCAAAAATTTATCCCGCAATTGCTGACGGGCTACCGCCACCAGATGTTCGATATCGGCGGGTTCAGCCTGACCCGTCACCTGGCCGAACAGGGCCGCCACCTCGTCGCGAAACATGTGAATGGCCGGCATCACCATGTGACTCGGGCGCTGACCGGCCAACTGTATGATCCACTCACCAAGATCGGTTTCCAAGGCTTCGACTCCGGCTGTGCGCAGAGCCTGGTTGAGTCCAATCTCTTCACTGGCCATACTCTTACTCTTCACCGCCAGTTTGGCACGGCGGCGGCGAGCCAGTTGGACAATATAGTCATTGGCTGCAGAGGCATCGGCGGCCCGGACCACTTGCGCACCGGCTTTTTCGGCCAACTCGATGAACTGATCAAGATATTGCTGGCGATGGCGCCCCACTTCATCCTTGAGTTCGGCAATGCCCTCGCGCAAGGCCTCAAAATCGTGATCCGCCAGGGCCTGTTGGCGGGCTTCCAGATAGGCGTCGCCGAAGCGGTGCAAGGCGTCCTGCTGGCGG
>JAIOSZ010000024.1 GCA_021107335.1 Desulfuromonadaceae bacterium
GGATGCCTGGCCGGCCTGGCGACGCACATCTCTGGAGGACCGCAGCGAACGAATGCGGGTTCTGGCGGATGAGTTGCGTCGTGACCAGCAGCGTCTGGCTTGTCTGATGGCGGAAGAAATGGGCAAGCCTCTGGCCGAGGGGCGCGCTGAAATAGAAAAATGTGTGTGGGTTTGCGAACATTACGCCGACCATGCGGCTAACTATCTGGCGCCCCAGGCAGTGGCCAGCGATGCCGGTCGCTCGCAGGTTGCCTTTCGTCCCCTGGGGGCGATCCTAGCGGTGATGCCCTGGAACTTTCCCTTCTGGCAGGTGTTTCGGTTTGCCGCTCCGGCCTTGATGGCCGGCAACGTCGGCTTGCTAAAGCATGCCTCTAATGTGCCCCGTTGTGCTCTCGCCATAGAGCAACTATTTGAACGAGCCGGTTTTCCTGACCAGGTTTTTCGTACTCTGCTGATCGGCTCCGGGCAGGTCGATGAAGTGATTGCTCATCCAGCGGTCCGGGCCGTTACTTTGACCGGCAGTGACCATGCCGGCCGCAAGGTTGCGGCCACGGCTGGCGCCATGCTGAAAAAGAGTGTGTTAGAATTGGGTGGCAGCGATCCCTTTATCATCATGCCCGATGCCGACCTGGCTGAGGCCGCGGCTCAGGGGGCTCGATCCCGCTGTCTCAATGCAGGGCAGAGCTGTATCGCGGCCAAGCGCTTTATCGTGTTTGATGAAGTTTATGGAAAGTTTCTGGATCTCTTAAAACAGGCTATGGCAGCACTGGAGGTGGGTGATCCGCTGTTGGAAACGACCCAGGTTGGTCCCATGGCGCGCGGTGACCTGCGGGATGAATTACATGGCCAGGTGCAGGCCTCTTTAGCTGAGGGGGCGGCTCTAGTGCTGGGTGGGAAACCTTTGCCTCGGGCCGGCTATTATTATCCTCCTACGATTTTGGCCGACGTCGCACCCGGCATGCCGGCCTATGACCAGGAATTGTTCGGACCGGTGGCGGCGGTGATACGTGTGTCCAACGAGGCCCAGGCGCTGGCAGTGGCCAACGATACGTCCTTTGGGCTCGGCGCCTCCATCTGGAGCGGTGATAGTCACCGAGCTGAGGCTTTGGCTGCAGAGATCGAAGCCGGGGCGGTGTTCGTTAACGGCATGGTCAAGAGTGACCCGCGCTTGCCCTTTGGTGGCATTAAGGAGTCGGGCTACGGCCGAGAGTTGGCTGATTACGGAATTCGTGAATTTGTCAATGTTCAGACTGTCTGGGTTCGCTAAGAGTCTGGAGCCTATGGTAAGCTCGACAGCCTCCTCGCATCCGGATAGCCTATAATAAAATAACAGTCGGAGATGTGTTGCTTAGATATGGCCTTAAAGATGAATAGATATGCTTTCTCGCTGCTGACAATGCTGCTGGTGCTGATGACTGCGGCTTCTCCGCAAGCACAGGCGCAGGAACATCTGCAGGCTGATTCTTTAACAGGTCAGCTTCGCCAGCTTTTGGGCGATCCCGGCCAGCCTGCGGTTTTCAATGTCGGTGGTTACGGCCTGACTCTGGTTGACGAAACCAGCAGCTTTTATCGTCAACGGCATTTTGCAGCGGCTTGGTTTTCCCCGCAGGGGCTTAGCGTGCAGGGGCGGCGCTTGCTGACGATTTTACAGGGGGCCCAACAGGAGGGGCTGCGACCGGAAGAATATCATGTTAAGACCATTAATGTTTTTACAGAACAGTTGTTGATTTTTTATGGGCAAGGGAATCCCGTAGACCCCCTGCAGTTGGCCCGGTTGGATATTCTGCTGACGGATGGTTTTTTGCGTTATGCCGGCGATGTGACCGGTGGACGGGTCGAAGCGGCCAAGGTTTATCCTGAGGAATGGCGCAATCCGCCTCGCAACACTAATCTGGTGGAGGTCCTGCAACTGAGCCTGGAGTACGGTCAGGCGGTGGAAGTCTTACAGGATATGCTGCCGAAAGATCCAGCTTATCGGCGTCTGCGCGATTACCTGGCGACCTATCGGCGGTTGGCCGCAAAAGGTGGCTGGCCGCAACTTCCAGATGGTCCTCTGGTTCGGCCCAGTGAGAGTGATTGGCGGGTGCCATGGTTGCAGCAGCATTTGATTCAGACAGGCGATCTGACAGACTTTAACCCGTCGGCTGGGTCGAAATTCGACGAAGCCTCGGTGGATGCCTTGGCACGCTTCCAGGCACGCCACGGTTTGAAAGCCGATGGCGTGCTGGGCCCAGAAACCTTGGCCGCTCTCAATCTATCGGTCGAGGAGCGGATTCGTCAGATCGAGATCAATCTTGAGCGTTCACGCTGGCTGTCGCAGGATTTGGGTCAACGCTATCTGGCGGTCAATATCGCTGATTTCAGTCTAGAAGTGGTCGAGGAAGGGGAAGAGGTGCTTGCCATGCCGGTGGTGGTGGGCACAGATTCTCGCCGGACTTCGGTCTTTTCGGCGAAACTGCGCTACCTTGACTTTGCCCCCTATTGGAATGTGCCGCCAACCATTCTAAAAGAAGATAAGTTACCCCTGATTAAAACCGACCTTAACTATATAGCATCCCATCATTTCGAAATCGTCACTCGACGCAACAGGGTATTTCAACCAGTCGAGCCGGAGACTGTTGATTGGGAGGGGGTTACGGCGAAGACCTTCCCGGGGATGTTGCGCCAAAAGCCCGGTCCTTGGAATGCGTTGGGGCGGGTCAAGTTCATGTTTCCCAATAAATTTCATATCTATCTGCACGATACCCCGGCTCGCCATTTGTTCGAGCAGAAGCGGCGTTCCTACAGTTCCGGGTGTATTCGGGTCAAGCGACCTTTCGATTTGGCTCTGTATCTATTGCAGGACCAGGAAGGCTGGGATGCGCAGCGTATCGAAGAAGCTATGGCCGCAGACGAAACCTTGCGGGTTCCTCTGGATGAACCGCTGGCGGTGCATATTCTTTATCGTACTGCCTGGGTTGATAGGGAAGGGGGGCTACAATTCCGCAATGATATCTATCAGCGTGACGTGGTGCTTTACACGGCTCTGCGTCGCCACAATCGTAAAACAGGTGTTTTGGTAGTTTGTAGTTCCATGGTTCGGTAGCAGGTTTTGCGGTTGTTGAAAAGTGTATCTTGCCACACATCTGGGGCGCCCCAGATTGTGGCATGCTACACTATAGATTTTAATATTTAATAGCCATCGCCTAGTTAGGCGATGGCTATTTTATTAGGTTGAGTTTAGATCAGGTTTTTTAACCAGGAAAAAGCCACCAAGGTGCCGAGGGAGGACCCGAGGGAGGAAAAGAAAAAAACCAGCAAGACCCGGGTTAAGCGATTGCTCCACCAGCCTCTGGCGGTAGCGAGGTCGTCACCTGCCTCTTCCAAGTCCCGGACGGTTGGCCCGGCAATCATTGCCTGGACTAATCCAGTAACGAAGCCTGCGCCGATAGTGGGGTTAAGCGAAGTGATAGGCGCTGCGACAAAGGCGGTGACGACGGTCAGAGGATGGCCCAGTGCCAGAACGGTACCTGCCGCCGAGAACAGACCGTTGGCCAAAACCCAGGCGATAGCCGCTTCGGTCAGGCGGCTACGGTCTCCGAACAGGAAGCCGACAACGAACAATCCCAGTACCACCGCCGGAATAACCCAGGGTAGAATTCTAGAAAGCAGTGGCTTAGGAGGAATTTGGGACAGTTCGGCAATGCAGTCGGGGTCACCCGGTTCAGCGAGGCGGCGACGAATGCCGGGCACGTGGGCTGCACCGACCACAGCCACCAGGCGCTTCCCTGGGGCCTGGCGCATATGCTCTGCCATATATTGATCCCGCTCGTCGACCAGAACAGTCTTCATCGACGGCAGTATATCGCCCATTTCGTCCAACATGGCCGTCAGGGTGTCGCCTTGTCGCAGAGCAGTCAGTTGCTCTTCATCGAGCTCTTGCGATTCGAACAGGCCGCTAAACAGCGCTGCAAACACCTGTAGTTTCTTCCATAGTCCCGTTTTACGCCAGGCGCGCAGCAAGGTGGTGCGAATCTCCCGGTCAATAAGGCAGATTTCGGCTCCCTGCTCTTTAGCCACCTCGGCGGCGGCTGCCAGTTCGGCACCCGGCTTTACACCGGTCTGCAGCCCCATTCTCTTTTGGAAGGCAGACAAGGCCAGGTTGGCCAGTAAAAAGGCGCCTTGGCCTTGGCGAATGGCCTTGACCAAGTCCAGCGATTGCCAAGCTTTGGTGTCGGTCAGGGACCGGTAACGCTGCGGGTCCAGTTCGATGCAGACGCTGTCGGGGGCCTCCTCGGCAATGACTCGGCGGACCGTATCAACTGAATCTCGGGAAATGTGAGCGGTCCCGATCAGGACGATTTCCTTATCCGCAACTTTCAGACGATAGATGTCAGAGTTAGCCTTGGTATCCATTTGTTTTTATTACCATTTTTGGGTCATGATTGACGAACCGGGGATGCTGAAAAAAGAAAAGCGCCGAACTATACGACGCTTAAATCTCTCAGCTCTCCACACCTGCCGTGGGTCCTTAGGCCTCTTGCGAGTCCTAAATAAGTGGGGTTTCTTGTGAATCGCATCAGGCGTCCCAATGTACTCTTGGGCTGGCACACCGCGCTCCTGAAAAAACCCCGGGTCGAAAGTATTCCGCAAGGGCGTGCTGACCTCACTTGCAGGGCAGAGAGCATTCTAGATAACCCCACTATAGACAAAAGCTATTTTTGTTTCAATGAATAATTGATGGCGCCTCAAAAAGTCCGCCCTACGACGTTACGGCGTTTTTTCAGGACCTCGACATACTAGATGTATGCCTTCACTCCTGAAAAAACACCAAGCCTTGTAGGACGAAATTTTTGCTTAGCCATCCTCTAGATTTGTGCGAATGCATCAATAATTGACGGCCCGAAATGGTGGGCGGCGGTTTGCCCAAATAGTAGTCGAGGTAGCCTATAAATTCCTTCGGCAAGGATGGTCTCACAACGGGGAAGGAAGAAAATGCTCATCATACCAATGGCTTTGTTGGCTTGTATTTTGCTGTATGTCATCCGGTAGGGATCATGGTTCCGGTTTTAAGTCAATTTTCCGAAATATACAAGATCGGCTTTGGTCCTGCGCAGGTTCTGCAAAATATGGCAGGGCCGGCAATGGCTATGCCAACATATAGACAAGGTTGATCAATGAAAATCAGGACAAAGATAATAGGTATGGGCTTGCTGTTGGTTTTGTTGACAGCAACTTCCATTGTTGGCATCGCCATGTATCAGGAAAATGTTCTGAAGCGCAATGTCGGCGATGAAGTCGATCTGCTGGTGCGCAGTGAAATCAAAAATGTCGCTCAGAATGTCTATCTTATGTGCCGAACCATGCAGGAAACTCTGGAACAGATGCTGGAGCATGGCTTAAATGTGATAGCGGATGTCGCTACCCGCCAAGGTGATTTGGATTTCAAAGGCTCCCCCACCACCTGGCAGGCGGTCAATCAATTTACCGACGAAACGACCGAGGTAACCCTGCCCAAGGTTCTCTATAATGGCAGCTGGCTTGGGCGCAATGCCGATCTCAATTCGCCGACCGCCATTGTAGACGAGGTGACAGCGCTGCTAGGCGTGACCTGCACCGTTTTTCAACGGATGAACGAAGCGGGAGATATGTTGCGGGTTGCCACCACCGTACCCGGTCTACACAAAAACCGGGCCATTAGCACCTATATCCCTCGGTATAACCCCGACGGTTCATCCAACCCGGTGATCGATACTCTGCTTAAGGGGGAAACCTATACCGGGCGCGCCTACGTGGTAAACGCTTGGTATCTGACCGGTTATCAACCGCTCTGGAATCCCTCCGGCACCAAAGTCGTTGGCGCCCTGTATGTCGGCCAGAAACAGGAAAATGTGACCAGCCTGCGCCGGGGCATCATGGATATCGTTATAGGCCAAAGCGGTTATGTCGCGGTCATTGGTGGTAAGGGGGGGCAGCAGGGTAAATATATCATCTCACGGGATGGCCAGCGGGATGGCGAAAATCTTCTGCAGGTCGATGATGCTCTGCAAAAGACCCAGGCTGAAAAATATATTCAGTTGGCTGTGTCCCTTGAAAATAAGCAAGGCGCTGAAGCCATACCGGTGGTGATGAATCGCTATGTTTGGCAGAACTCTGGTGACCAAGGCCCCCGTGACAAAATCGCAGCTTTGGCATATTTCGAGCCTTGGGACTGGATTATCATCGCATCGGCCTATGAGGAAGACTTTTATCCTGTCCGGCAACGCATGGCCAGTGCCCTGTCGAATATGATCGGTTGGATTACGGGAGTGGCATCGATCATCATCGTCTTATCGCTACTGATCGGCTACTACGTTGCACGGGGCATTGTGCGGCCGCTAGAAAAGGCGATGGAGGTGTTCGAGCAGATTGGCCAGGGTCGCCTTGACTTGCAGCTCAATACGGAGGACCAGGACGAGATCGGCCAACTTTCCCGCAGCTTCAATAGCATGGTGGTCAACCTGAGTGATATAACGGCTTCCCGCGATGAGCTGAACCATGAAATTATAGAGCGCATTCGTATCGAAAATGAGTTACGTGAAACATCGGACAGGGGAGAAGATCTGGAACAGATTGTCAATAACAGCCCCGTTGTGGCATTTTTATGGAGCGCTGAAGACGGTTGGCCGGTGGAATACGTATCGCCTAATATCTGCCAGTTCGGCCTGGACGCCGAAGATTTTCACAAGGGGCGATTGCTGTTTTCCTCCGTCGTGCATGAAGAGGATCTGGCCCGGGTACAGGCGGCTGTGGACCGGCACAGTGCTGCGCCTGTGGGACGGAACCTGGCTCTGGAATACCGCATTCTCAACCGGAGAGGTGAAGAGTTCTGGATCGAGAATCGGCTTTGGTTGCGTAGAAACAATGCGGGCAAAGTTACTCATTGTCAGGGGGTGGTGCTCGATATAACCTCTCGTAAAAAAGCTGAGGAGTCCATCCATAAGCTGGCTTTTTACGACAACTTAACCGGTTTGCCCAATCGGTCCTTGTTCATGAACCGTCTGCAGCAGGCCTTGGCCCAAGCTCAGCGAGATGAACGGTTGGCTGCTTTATTGTTTATTGACCTCGACCGCTTCAAGGAAGTCAATGACCAGTACGGTCATGCTGTGGGCGATAAACTGCTCCATGCCGTTGGTTTGCGTCTGGCCTCCTGTATTCGGCAGAACGATACTCTGGCCCGCTTAGGCGGCGACGAATTCATCATGCTGATTTCGAGTCTGAAGAAGGCAGAGGATTTGCGACGGGTGGCCGATAAAATACTGTCGAACATGGCAGAACCGTTCTGTATCGATCAGCACCGCTTAGATATTTCGACCAGTATCGGCATCGCTCTCTATCCGCAGGATGGCGAGGATACGGATCTGTTACTCAAAAGGGCCGATGTGGCCATGTATGTGGCTAAAGATATGGGCCGTAACGGCTATTGCTTTTACAATTCTAAAATGGAACGCAACAGCCGGCAGGGATATATCCAAAAGATGGTTACAGGAGATAGTTATCTGCGGCCATACGATGAAATGGTATGAGGTGCTTCAGTTATCATCCTTGTACTTATTGTTGACCCGATAGACGAAAGCCAGAACTTCCGCTACCGCCTGATACAGCTCGGCGGGGATTTCCATTCCCAGGGGGATGCCGGCCAGCAGTTCCACCAGGTCGGGATCGGCAACCACCTCAACTCCGGCTTCGCTGGCCGTGTTGAGGATCTTTTCGGCCATGGCGCCCTGGCCACTGGCGACGACCAAAGGGGCTCCTTGCTCCTTTTTGTAGGACAAGGCGACAGCCTTTTGCAGCTTTTTTTTCACCATCAGCTATACCCTCGCATCCAGCAGCTCATCCCCATCCCCTAAAATTCGTCGGATCAGGTCGGTTTTCAAGGCACCCTGGTCACTGCCGTAGGTGGCTCCGCATAGGGGCAGGGAAGTCAGCATGGAAGCCAATTCTGTTTCCTGCTCAGCCAAAAAACTCGTTTTATCCCCATGGTCGCAGGTGAAACGCACAAACAGCCCCTCGTTTTCTTGCAGCAAGTCGATGCGTAGGTCGCCCAGGCCCTGTAAAGACAGGTACAGTGAGATCTTTTTGGCCGGCTGCGATTCCTGGTCGCTGGCGGTGTCTTTTTGCGCCACCAGATAGCCGTTGTCGAGAAAGGGGAGCGGCAAGGGCAACAGGCTGGCTCCTTGACGGGCCAGGCGTAAATTGCACAGCTGAAATAGCTCCAGCTTCTGCAACAACTGTTTGGTTTGCTCGGCCGTTTCAGGTTTGTTTTCGGTGTCGGAGTGGTCGGTCGATAACAGCAGGCTCTTAAGGTTGGCTGGCTCGACGGAGGAAGACCCACGGGCAAGGTCGGCTTCCAGAGTTAGGCCGAGATGCCGGGCCAGCGATTGTAGCTCTTGGCCCGTCAGGGTTTCGGGAGATGCGGCGCGAAAGGGCGTAAAAAAATCGAGCAACTTGGTCAGAGTTTTTTCCGGCAGAAGCTTTTCAGCCCCCGGGCTTTTGGTCAACTGTAGCAAGGCACCGGCCAGTTCGCATTTACCTTCGAGCAGATGCACGGCGTGGGTCAGGCGCTCAAGCAGGTTGTCCTGCATTAGTCGTAATATGAGTTGAGGTTTGTTTTCGACCACCAGCAACCGCAACTTCTGTCCGGTTTGCAAAGGGGTCTGGGTCTGGGCGCGCAGATGCTGTCGATCTAGATCGAGCAATACCTCGCTATGGCCGCCTTCGGCTACGGTGGCATTAACCAATTGTCCGGCCTGCAAACCGTATTGACGCCCTTCGGTCGGAGCCGCGGCCTGAGCCGGTGTTAGTACAGGACGAACGGTCAGCATGGGATTGATAATACTCATGGCTCTCTTTTCGACCAATGGCGGCTTTATCTTTAACCAAATTGTAGAAAAGTCCGTTGTCGTCCTTTTCTGTGGTTGTGCGGTAACCTGTTGCGATTTAATCAGATTGAAATTACAAAAAATAACCTAAAAGTGTGCAAGAAGGGCTAAAGCAATAGCAGCCAAAGGTCGATAAGGGGTCATGGCGCAATATTTCACGAGGAGAGAACTGGATGTCTGTTATGCCCAATACAGTATTGATTATCGGTGACTCTGCGGAATCCCGTAAAGTGGTTGCCGGCATTCTTGAATCGACCGGTATTTTTCAGAACAAACTCTACTGTGCTGATGGACGCCGTGCCTTGCACTGGCTGCGGGATCATGCGATTGATATGGTCTGCTGCAATCTTCATGAACAAAATCGCGATGCTTTGGATATCCTGATCAATGAAATGCAAGGGGAGTCGGAATGGGTCGACCTGCCGGTGGTCTTTTTTGCCCAGCCCGAAGACCGTGATCTACTCATCGAGGGCCTGGAAAGCGGCGCCAGTGAAGGTTTGCTTGTCGATGTCGAGACGGCTGAAATTGCCGCCAGGATCCGCAGGCATCTAAAGAACCGTCAGCGTATTCAGGCGCTGCATCAGGCTCAAAGCCGTCTGGCTCGCATGGCCCTGTCTGATAGCCTGACCGGGCTTTTCAACCGGGCCTATTTCGATGCGAGCATTGAGCAGGAATCGGCACGCAGTCTGCGCTCCAAAAATCCACTGTCCCTGCTGTTCATCGATCTCGACTTCTTCAAGAAAATCAACGATACCCATGGCCATCAGACGGGGGACCTGGTACTGGAAAAGGTTGCCCAGGTGCTGCGGGAGCAAAGCCGCAGTTCCGATACGGTTTGTCGCTATGGCGGTGAGGAGTTTGCCATTATCCTTCCCGAAACTCCCCGTTCCCATGCACAGATGGTCGCCGAGCGCATTCGGCGCAAAGTCAGTGTCCTCGATTTAGGCTTTGCCGTTACCGCCAGCATCGGCATCAATTGCGCCGAAAGGCCGGAAGGTCTGGTGCCGAAAGTGCTGATTGCCGGCGCTGACGAGGCTCTCTATGCCGCCAAGCGCAATGGCCGTAATCGTTGTGAGATAGCCGGTAAGCCCGCGGTTCATTTCCCCGACCTATCCTTTATCTATCCCTTCAAGCAGGCTGCAGCGACGGCGTGATCTCCATCGTAAGCGGCGTAGCTGCTTTGCTCTGATTGCCGGGGCAGCAGGCCACTCTTAGATATTCTCGGGCCCCATGCTGAATGCCAGCATGCGGGCCTTTTGTTGCATATTTCGAAACTGTTCCGTCATACAGAAATTGATAATCTTTTCAATGTCGTCCTGACAGGGATTGACCAGCTCCAGGGCTGTTACGGAAGAGTGCTCCTTCTGGTTGCTGCCGCGAATAACGCGACCGACGCAGCGCACTTTCTCCAAGGTCTCCCCCGGTAAAAACATTTCCAGTTCCACCAGACTGTTGGCGGCCAGGGTTGTTTCGGAGCTAAAGCTGATGCCGTAGCCACTGAGATTCACCCGAATGTGGTGGGGGGGCAACTCTTGCCTACCGTCCCCAGCCTGCCAGAACCGCAGGTAGACCTCGGTATTTACACGGTGGTCACGGCGAGCATAATGGTTAGATTCTGAGCCAATGATGTCGAGTTGTACATGGTTAGGGTTGAGCAGAACGGACAGTTTCGCCCAGATGGTCAAGAAGGATAGCCCCTTGTCAAAGGTAATACGCCAGCGGCCTGCTTTAGCCAGGTCGGCAACAGGCAGGGCTTGGGCAGGAAACTGAATTGTCAGGGAAGAATCGGTGAAATTTTTGATCACGCCGTCGAGATGCAGGGACTCTTCCCGTAGCAGGGGGATGGTTGCCTTGACCATGCGACAGTCGGCAAAGTTTTCCAGCATTCTTTCGGTGGGGGGCGTGGGAGAGGAGGGCATGGCGCGGACTCCCTATTCGATGATGTTAAGTAATGTCCTTAGTTTGCACTTTGTTGCGTAATTCCAGTCGCTGGGCGGACATGCAGAAAGCGATAATCATGTCACGATCGGGGGGTTCAATCTCAACAAGCTGCATACCGGCCCCCTTAAGGCCATCGGCGAGGGGGCAGATGCGTACGACCTTGGCAACGCAAC
>JAIOSZ010000257.1 GCA_021107335.1 Desulfuromonadaceae bacterium
TATACAGCAAGGTGAAGGCAATCAGGGAAACCGCCACCTGGGTGGAACTGATGGCGGTGGACACACCCTCCGAAGTACGCATCACGCCATAGACGATCCACGGCTGACGCCCGACCTCGGCGACCAGCCAGCCGAGCTGTATGGTCAGATAGGGTATGGGGATGAAGGAAATCAACAATCGCAGAAATAGACGCTGCTTATCCAGGGTGCCGCGCCAGGAAAAAAAGCCTGCCAGCACCGAAACCAGAACCATTAGGCTGCCAAAGCCGACCATCGCTCGAAAACTGAGGAATACCGGCAGTATGGGTGGACGGTCTTCCCGGGGAATGTCATTCAGCCCTATAACCTCGGCATTAACATCGCGATAGGCCAGGTAGCTGAGCACTCCCGGCACGTAAGCAGCCTCGACCAGGTTGCGCTCCTGCTCGGCATCGGGCCAGGCCAACAGATGAATGCCAGCGTTGGTGCCCGTTTCCCAATGAGCCTCCATGGCTGCCAACTTGGCAGGTTGGTATCGGGCCACCACTTCGGCCTGGTAATCACCGGTCAACAACGACAGGGCAATGGTGACTAAACCGAAATAAGCCCCCATGCGAAAAGAAGTACGGAAGAATTCTGGTTTGCTCCCCCGCAACAGGTGCCAGGCAGAAATGCCCATAACGAAAAAGGCCCCCACGGTATAACAGGAAACTACCGTGTGGTAAAACTTCCATATTCCGTAGGGGTTGGTAAACATAGCGCCGAAATCGACCATCTCGGCACGGCCGTTGCGTAGTACATAGCCAACGGGGTTCTGCATCCAGCCGTTGGCCAGCAGAATCCACAATGCCGACAGACTGCTGGCGATGGCCACCACCCAGATGCACAGCAGGTGAACCTTCTTCGAAACTTTATCCCAGCCAAAGGCCCAGATGCCGATGAACACCGATTCGAGAAAGAAGGCCACCGTCGCCTCGATGGCCAGGGGCGCGCCGAAAATATCGCCGACATAGCGGGAGTACTCAGCCCAGTTCATACCGAACTGGAACTCCAGAGTGATGCCGGTAACAATGCCGAGTGCGAAGTTGATCAGAAACAACTTGCCCCAGAATTGGGTCATCCGCTTGTACATCTCATTACCGGTGCGCACATAACGGGTCTCCATCCAGGCCACCAGCAGCACCAGACCCAGAGTCAGAGGCACGAAAATAAAATGGAACATACTGGTCACGGCGAACTGTAACCGGCTCAACTCCACCACATCCATAACAATCCCTCCTAGCGCAAAACAGTTGAGGTTAACATATACAGGTAGCAGCCAGCCAATGCTGCATACTACCCACCGGCAAACCTTAACAAAAAACCATGACCTTTTCAGTAGCAAATTTTATTTCATAGACAAAACCCCTAACTCTCTGTTTCTATTGAATAGCACTCCCGCCCCTACCGAGCGATTCACAAATACACCCTCCTTGTGTTAGAACTAGACAACATTGAGGTCCGGGATGCCCTACCAAGTTTTTAGCTGCGCAACCAGACAGTCCTGGCACTGGAACTGTTCCCGTAGCTTGAACTATATACTGGGTCCGTTGCCCCTATATCACCTTGCGGGATAAATTACGGGATCCAGCCCTTCCCCAAATCCGCTTTATGTTTTGCGTTCAGGGCTATTCCAAAAACCGGATACAAGCACCTTCTACCTTCAGTCAAAACGAACCGTTCGCTGGATTCTTAACAAACAGTTATTGACTCCACGCAAAGAAGATTACACCTTTCCAAGGCATAATCTTCTTTAATCTTAATCGCTGGACGGTTTCCCCTCCGCGGGAAAACTATTCAATAGAAACAACGTCAGAAAAAGCAACGGAGCCCAACCTTGCAGACCTTCGAATCCCTGATCACAAACCGCAGCACCTGCCGCAACTTTTCCGACAACGAACTGCAACGAAAAGAAATTAACGAGCTGATCACCACGGCGATCTGGGTTCCGAGCGGGTCGAACAATCATCCCTGGCATTTTGTGGTTATTACCAACCGGGACAAGCTGCGAGCCTATTCGGATGCCGCCAAGACGGCCTGGTTGGGGGTACCGGAGCAATACGACTTGGTGGCACCGGTAATCCTAGGCCATCCGGCCCAGAAAAAATCTTCCTCTCGCAACCTGAATCCGCGCAAGAATTTTGCCATCAACTGGTTTTAGCCCCTCGAACAGTTCCTGCGACTAAAAGCAAACGCCCCTCTGGACAAGGTCCAAGGGGGCGTTTTTTGTTGTGTAAACAATGAGTGGGTCCAGAACCTAGTGTACTTCGGACCAGGCGAGTCGCAGACCGAGCAGCACCAGCACACTACCCGCTATTCGACCAAGACGATTGCCGATAGCGGTTTTTTTCTGCAACCACCCACCAAGCCAGCCAGAACAGAAACCGACCAGACCAAAACAGACCAGGGTCAACAGCACGAACAAAGTGCCGAGCAAAAACATCTGCAGCGGCAGGGAACCTTGTTCTTTGTCGAGAAACTGAGGAAAGAAAGCGAGAAAAAAGATCGCCACCTTCGGATTAAGCACGTTGGCGACAATACTCTGCAGAAAGATAGTGCGCCCCCGCAGTGGCTTTAATTCACCCCCTGCCGCCAGGTCAGTCTTGCTGCAAAACATGCGAACGCCGAGATATATGAGATACAGGGCGCCGACGTACTTGACCAATTGAAACGCTCGAGCTGAAGAAGCCAGCAGAGCCGAAAGGCCCACCAGGGCAAAGAAGATATGCACGAAGTTGCCGAGACTGAAACCGGCCGCAGCCGCCAGAGCCGCTTTCCGGCCCTGAGCCACACCACGGGTCATGACGTAGATAATGTCGGGCCCCGGGGTGAAGATCAGCACCACCGAAGTCGCGGCAAAGAGCATCAACTGAGTCGAAGATATCATTCATGCCCTCCTGTGCTGAAAAACTGGCTTGTCTCCATCCAAAACATCCGAATGAACAGCACTGAGTTTCCAATTCGGAAACTAGCTGGCCTTGCGCTCCATCGCCACCCGATAGTTCACCAGATCGGCAACGATCATCACCGGCAGGTAGCGCCGCTTGGCAAAATCGACAATCTCCGGCAGACGCGCCATGGTCCCGTCAGGATTGGTCACTTCACAGAGTACGCCACAGGGCTTGAGGCCTGCCAGGCGCATCAGGTCGACGGTCGCTTCGGTATGGCCTTCCCGCTCCAGCACCCCGCCGGGACGAGCCCGCAACGGAAAGACGTGGCCGGGCCGGCAGAGATCGGAAGGCTTGGCGCCGTCGGCAATGGCCGCCTTGACGGTAGTCACCCGGTCGGCTGCGGAAACGCCGGTAGTCACCCCTTCAGCCGCTTCGATGGTGACGGTGAAAGCGGTCTGGTACGCACTGGAATTATCCTCAACCATCATCGGCAATTCGAGTTCCCGAACCTTCTCGTCGGGCAGACAGAGACAGACGATGCCACTGCACTCGCGAATCAAAAGGGCCATCTGCGCATCGGTCAGGGTCTCGGCGGCGTAGATCAGATCCCCTTCATTTTCACGATCTTCGTTGTCGGCAACCAACACACCACGGCCGGCACGCAGGGCTTCCAAGGCGCGCTCTACCCGCTGATGCGAATCGCCGAACTCATTTAACAAGGATTGACTCATGGGAATACCCTTCTTCCGTTTAGGGAAAAATCAGAATCAGGGCGTGACAGGCAAAAAGCAGGGGCCGGGAAATATATGGCGGGTTGCTGGCTGCCTCATCCTCTATCGTCCGGACTATAACCGTCGGCTCTGGAATCACACCAGATCTGCTGACCTCCTTTAACGAGAAAAGGAGCGCTCGCGGGCTCCCCAGAGCAACCTGGGATACCGCCGGTGGGGACTCGCACCCCGCCCTGAGAATAAGCGACTGAACTTTAGAACGTCCGATGGCCCGTTGTCAACCACCATTCTATTTGGGTCGTTGTTAGAGAACCAGCAACAAAAAAGGCAGCCGCCTCGCAAGAGACGCCTGCCCAAAATCGATACGCCACGGGGTGGCGATTAGCGCATATATGAACAGCAATAGTCGGTGGGCTCTTTGACCTTGGCGATAAAAAAGGAACCCGCCGGCACCACGAAAGCCTCGCCGGCCTTGACGGTCTTCCATTCACTGTCGCCGGCAACCTGCACTTCGAGTTCGCCGTTCAGAATCTCCATGGTCTCCTGAGCATCGGCGTTAAAGCGGTATTCACCGGGCTGCATCATGCCCAGGGTCTTTTCTGTGCCATCCTCAAAGCGGACGGTGCGACTGCTGACCATACCGTCGAAATAGAGATTGGCTTTCTTGATTACCGAAACATTTTTGAATTCGCTCACTGAAATCTCCTTGATCGATGACGATTATCTAGTGTCCATCCGGAATCTCTGGATGGACACAGTGCAGTTTTCATATGAGAAACGAGCAATTTCCCCCAAGACCAAGGAAATCTAGCGCTTGCGCGGAAGCGTAGCTGTTTACGCCGCACCATTCCGCAGGACAGCGGAATGGGACAGCCCCTGGCTGCCCGAAGGGCGAGGGCCAGGGATGGCCCGAGTCACAAGCAAGAGCGCGGATTGACGCCGAGATTGGGGGAAAGAGCCGTTTCCAGATGAAAACTATCTATGGTTGCGGCCAGGAACTACACTGAAGTTTATCAGGTAGCTTAATTGATTGCTTGTCGCTATTTTCTTCACTATTCCACGAGCTCCGCCGTCAAGTCCAACATTTCCAGCAGATCGCGACGATCGGGGCGACGGTTAACCAGAAGTTCCTTACGGACCTTGGGCAATCGTTTGACCCTCAATTCGGCCTTCAACGCCAAACTGTGGCTACCCAATGTGCAATCATAGACCAACTCCAAGGATTTACAACTGCGGGTAAACTTGCCTCCCCGGCCAGACCGGGAACGATGTTCGCCGAGCCGTCGAGAGAGATCGGTGGTAATCCCAGTGTAAAGAGCGCCACGCTCGTTGCGCAACAGATAGAGAAACCAGCGCTGTATATCCGAGGTCAAATCTTTGCTACCGACACTCTTCAAGAAGCCGCTTGCAAAAGAGCATCGGCCAGGGCGCTGGCCAGCTGGTCAGGACAACTGGTGCCCTTAGCACCACATTCAATCCCCCGCAACCGTTCGATAATCACACTAACCGGCTGACCTGCAGCTAGAGC
>JAIOSZ010000128.1 GCA_021107335.1 Desulfuromonadaceae bacterium
CGAGAAGAGTTGAAAAAATCAGTAACTCGGCTCGGCTTGGTGAACCGGGAGGAATTCAAGCAACTAGTCGAACGCATCGAAGTTCTGGAACAACGTCTGAAGCAGACCGAATAATCGACCTTCACCGGAATCGCGAGTAACCATGCAATTTTTTTCGCGGATTAACCGCAATATTCGCTCGTTGCGCCGCTATCGTCAGGTTCTCGGCGTTCTCATCAAGTACGGCTTCGGCCATATCGTTGAACAGCTCAACATCCACCACTACCTGCACCTTGGCAAACGACTCTTGAGTCGCGGCAGCGCCAGCAAAGAGATTGAGCACCTAACCGCTCCACAGCGACTGCGACTGGCCCTCGAAGAGCTGGGACCGACCTTTATCAAACTCGGCCAGTTGCTTTCCACCCGTCCCGATATTCTATCGGTGGAATACACCCATGAACTGGGCAAACTGCAGGACAAGGTGCCAAGAGTACCGGCCACCGCCATCCGAGAGGTGATCGAAGCCGAATTCCAGCGGCCGGTGGAAGCCCTGTATGCCGAGTTCTCCTTCACTCCCCTGGCCGCCGCCTCCATCGCGCAGGTCCATCATGGCCGATTACAGAGCGGTGAAGAGGTCGTCATCAAGGTGAGACGACCGAATATCGCCCAAGTCATCGAAACGGACATCGATATTCTGCAAGGCCTGGCCTACTTGGTCGAACGCCACTTGGCAAGCGGCGCGATCTTCAATCCGGTAGCCTTGGTGAAAGAATTTCGCCGCACCATTAATCGGGAGATGGATTTCAACCGGGAACGGCATACCATTGACCGATTTCGGGAAAACTTTTCCCAAGCGACCACGGTCTATGTGCCGCAAGCCTATGGGGATTATAGCGGAAAGACGGTCCTGACCCTTGAATATGTAGATGGTATCAAGGTCTCAGACTTTGAGCGACTGCGTAAGGAAGGCTACGACCTGCAAGCCATCGCCGCTAACGGTGCCGACGCCATTCTGCAGCAAGTTCTGGTGCACGGCCTGTTTCATGGAGACCCCCATCCCGGCAACATCTTTATCCTGCCGAATAACGTGGTCTGCTTTATCGACTACGGCATGATCGGACGGCTCGATCGCGAACTGGTCTACCGCCTCGCCGAACTGCTAACCGCTGTGCTGCAAAGAGATGTGCAACGCCTAGTGACACTCTTGCTCTATTCCGGTGACTTGACGGAAGATATTCGCCGCCCGGATTTGAAAAAGGCGGTCAGCGACTTTGTCGACGACTATTACGAAGTACCGCTACAGGAGATACGAGCCGGGCGATTACTGCTTGAATTCGTGGAAATCATGATCCAGTTCCGCATCCCCTTTTCTCCCGACCTGATGCTGCTGACCAAAACCTTGATCGTCATGGAAGGTATCGGTCGGCAACTCGACCCAGATTTCAACATGGTGGCCCACCTCAAGCCCTTCATGAGCCGCTTGTTGCAGGAAAAGGCCGGACCGGCCAATCTGAGTCGAGAAGGGGTGCGCATAATGCAATCCTACGGCGCACTGTTTAAAACCCTACCGGATGACTTGAAGGAACTTATTACTCGCGTCAACCGCAATAAATTCAAGATCGACCTGGAACACCGTGGCCTCGAACGACTCATCACCGACATCGACAAATCGAGCAATCGTCTCTCTTTTAGCCTGCTCATCGCCGCTCTGATCATCGGTTCATCCATCGTTATGCAGACCGACAAGGGACCGTTGCTATTCGGCTTTCCAGCCCTCGGTATTTTGGGCTACTCTATCGCAGCCATGCTCGGCTTATGGTTGGCCATCGGCATTTTGCGATCGGGGCGCCTGTAACCAAGTGTGTTGAAAAAAACACACCCTGCCTGCCTAAATAGCCACACTGGCTTTAGTCCCTCCTTCACCACCCCATCCAAAGTTAAGCAATTTCATGACCTTACAGAAAAGACAAGAACTGGCAAACTAATTGCATTAACCCAAAGCATCATAACGCAATAGTTTTCAGTAATCAACGAGGGAGGACACCCTTTTATCATGATATATCAAACGACCCTGCAGCAGCCCGTCAAAATTTCCGGCATCGGCCTTCACTCGGGTCAGGAAATCACCATGTTCCTACGTCCCGCCGAAGCGAACACCGGCGTCGTTTTTCATCGCAGCGAAGGCGATCGGACCGTGGCCATTAAGGCGTGCTCTGCCAATGTGGTCGATACCCGCATGGCGACCGTCATCGGCAAAGGCGGCCTGGCCGTTTCGACCATCGAACACTTGATGGCGGCCCTCACGGCCTGCGGCATCGACAATCTGCACATCGACATCGACGGACCGGAAGTGCCGATCATGGACGGCAGCGCCGCCCCTTTTATTGCCTTACTACAGGACTGCGGTAAGCGCCAATTATCCGCTAACCGCAAATACCTGGCGATCCGCAAGCCGATTACCGTAGTCGACGGCGAAAAGCGCGTTACCCTGATTCCTTCGCGATTCTTCCGTATCTCCTACGACATCGCCTTTGACCACCCCTGCATCTCCCTGCAACACCGCACGGTCAAGGTCTCGGAGAGCCTGTTTGCAAAGGACCTGGCCCCCGCGCGTACCTTCGGATTTTTGCACGAGGTGGAGTATCTCAAGGCGAACGGTCTGGCCCGTGGTGGTTCCCTGGAAAATGCCGTAGTCATCGGTGAAGATAGCATTCTCAACCCCGAGGGGTTGCGCTTCAACGACGAGTTCGTCCGGCACAAGATTCTCGATGCCATCGGCGATTTCAGTCTGGTGGGCTATCCGATCCTCGGCCACATCAAAGCTTACAAGGCCGGGCACGATATCAACCATCAGACGGTAGAAAAGATTCTTGATTCCCCCGACTGTTGGCAGTTGGTAGAGCTGGGTGAAAGCCCGCAAAAAAAGACCCGGGCCGTGGCTGGGCAACGGTCTTTTACGCCCGATATGGCTTTTTCCTGAGATCCAACTATCAATTATTAAAAAGCAGCCTTCGGGCTGCTTTTTTTTTGACTACGGTAGCCAGCAATAGAACTTGCAATCATGGCAATAATTGTCCTAAAATTGCCTATTTACTCATCCTAAGAGCGCCATGAATTCTGCAATCGACAATCCTCCAAAGAGAACTCAGCAACAACGCAAGCGCCGCCGAGAGTGGCTAATTGCTGGTATGGTTACGGTACTGGTGCTGCTGCTTGGGCGATACGAACAAGAGCTGTTCGAGTTCTCCGCCCAGCTGCCCCTCTCCCAGAGCATTCTGGTCCTGGCCCTGATCAACATCAATATTCTACTGATCATCCTGATCCTGTTTTTGGTTCTTCGCAACTTGTTCAAGCTACTACTGGAGCGGCGACGACAACTTCCTGGAGCACGGTTACGAACCAAACTGGTAGCGGCCTTTGTCGCCCTCTCCCTAGTACCGACCATGCTGCTATTTTTTGTTGCGGCCGGGATTATCTCCAGCACGATTGAAAACTGGTTCAATAGCGAGATAGAGACATCCCTTGAAGAATCCCTAGCCGTTGCTCAGACCTACTATAAAAACTCCGCCACCAACGCCCTCTATTATGCTGATCAGATTGCCCGTATCATCAAGGAGCAGAAACTGCTCAACGAAACCAATCTGCCGAACTTGGCAGCACTGATTAAGCAGAAGCAGCAGGAGTACAACCTCGGGGTGGTCGAAGTCTTTTCCGCAACCCATGAAGAGCTGGTCCGAGCCTCCAACCCACAGATACCAACCACCGACTTCACCGACCCCGACTCGGAAACCATTCTCAAAGCCCTAAGGGGCAACCGCTTCCACAACATTACCCCCATGGGCAAGGCCGACCTGATTCGCGGCATCGTCCCGGTCTTTTCTAATTGGAATCCCAACGATGTAGTCGGCGTAGTCGTGGTCAACTACTATGTCCCCTATTCACTCGTCAGCAAGATGAAAGAGATTTCCTCTTCTTTTGAGCAATACAAAAGCACCAAGCTGCTTAAAGGAAAGATACAAAAGGGCTACGTACTGGTATTGCTGCTGATTGCCCTGGTCATCATCTTTCTAGCCACCTGGTTCGGTTTTCATCTGGCTCGCGGCATAACGGTGCCGATTCAGGAACTGGCCCTGGCCACCAATCGGGTCGCCGAGGGTGACCTCGATGTGCACATTGCCATTCAAAGCGACGATGAAATCGCCCTGTTGGTCGAGGCCTTCAACAAGATGACCGCCGATTTACGCAAAGGCCAGGAGGGCATCCGCCAGGCCAACCGTGAACTGCAGGTGTCCAACCTCGAGTTGGAACAGCGCCGGCGTTACATGGAGATAATCCTGAAAAACGTCACGGCCGGAGTCATCTCTGTCGATCGGCAGGGCAACCTGACCACTGTCAACAAATCGGCGGAAAAGCTGCTACAAATCCATACCGGCAAGGTTCTGGGCAAAAACTTTCGCGAGGTCCTCAAGACCGAACATCTGCCCCTGATCAAAGAGTTGCGCATTCTGTTGGCTCAATCAGGCAAAGACTCCATTCGCAAACAGATGAGCATCGATCTACCCGAAACAAAACTGACCCTGCTGGTCAATCTGACGACCCTGCGGGATGAAAACGGAGAATTCATGGGCACGGTGGTTGTGTTCGATGACCTAACGCAACTGATTCGCGCTCAGCGTATGGCCGCCTGGCGGGAGGTGGCACGGCGGATCGCTCACGAGATAAAAAACCCTCTGACTCCCATTCAGCTGTCTGCTCAACGCCTGAGACGCCGCTATCTGAGCCGCTTTGATAGCGACGATACGGTCTTCGACGAATGCACCTCGATGATTGTAAAACAAGTCGATGAGCTGAAAAACCTGGTCAACGAATTTTCTAGTTTTGCCCGTATGCCAGCCAGTAGTCCGACTCCCAACAACCTTAACGAGATTATCGCCGAGGCCCTGGTTCTCTATCAGGAAGGGCACAAGGATATCGATTTTACCTTCCGTGCCGATAACCAATTGCCCATCTTCAATCTCGACCGCGATCAGATCAAACGGGCCGTCATCAACTTGCTCGACAATGCCGTTAGCGCGACCACTGACGATGGTCGTGTCATTATCCAAACCAGTTACAACCAGGCCCTGCAAATTGCCTCCTTTACCGTGGCCGACAATGGTTGCGGCATTTCCGCCGAGGACAAGCCACGCCTCTTCGAGCCCTATTTCTCGACTAAAAAGACCGGTACCGGACTTGGCTTGGCCATCGTCTCCAGCGTAATTTCCGACCATAACGGCTATATTCGGGTCAAAGATAATCAGCCAAAAGGCACCCGTTTCATCGTCGAACTACCGGTGGTCAGCGACCACAGCTCTTTAACTTAATGTTCATCATGAAACTGCGGATGAACATTGCTTGGTTTCTGATTTGAAAACCAGCAACTTTTCGCAAGAGCAAGGAAATCATGGCCTTGCACGAAGGCGTACATCGGTACGCCGCACACGCAAGGCCGTTGATAGACGCAGAGATTGCGAACAGGGGCCGTTTTCGGCCAGTAACTAACATAGGGAACAACCATGAAAACTATATTGGTCATAGACGATGAACAGAGCATTCGTGAAAGCCTAAAGGGTATTCTGCAGGATGAAGGTTATCGGCCCTTATTTGCCGAAAGCGGCGAAGATGGCCTAAGCCTGCTGCGCGAAGAGAGTCCGGACCTTATCCTGCTCGATATCTGGCTGCCGGGCATAGACGGCCTTGAAACTCTGCGCCTGATCCGTGAGGATTTTCCCGAGCAGTTGGTCATCATGATGAGCGGTCACGGCACCATCGAAACCGCGGTCAAGGCGACCAAACTCGGCGCCTATGATTTTATTGAAAAACCTTTATCTCTAGAAAAGGTACTGCTCTGCGTTGAAAATGCTTTCAAGGTCGGTCAACTGGTAGAAGAGAACCGTTCTCTGAAACAAAAGATGGCCAAAGATTGCGATATGATCGGTGAAAGCGCAGCGATCTCTTCCCTCAAGGAGCAGATCGGCATAGCGGCGCCGACCTCGGGCTGGGTATTGATCACTGGTGAAAACGGCACCGGCAAAGAACTGGTGGCTCGTGCCAGCCACAATCTTTCGAAGCGCCGCAGCAAACCCTTTGTCGAGGTCAATTGCGCCGCCATTCCCGAAGAACTTATCGAATCGGAATTGTTCGGCCATGAGAAAGGGGCCTTCACCGGCGCCACGTCCTTGCGCAAAGGCAAGTTTGACCAGGCCCATGACGGGACCCTGTTTCTCGACGAAATCGGTGACATGAGCCTCAAAACCCAAGCCAAGATTTTGCGTATTTTGCAGGAACGAAAGTTCGAGCGGGTCGGCGGCAGCCGCACCATTGAGGTCGATGTGCGGGTCATCGCCGCGACCAACAAGGACTTAGAAGAGGAGATAGCGCAGGGTAATTTCCGACAAGATCTCTATTACCGTCTTAACGTGCTGCCTTTTCATGTCCCGCCACTGCGAGAGCGGTGCGAGGATATCCCCTTACTGGTGGAGCATTTTTTAACCCACTTCTGTAATCAAGAGGGCAGGACCATCAAGAACATGGATCCCGCCGCCCTCGACGCACTAAAGAACTACTCTTGGCCGGGCAACGTGCGGGAACTAAAAAACCTCGTAGAACGCCTAGTGATCATGATTCAGGTGGACACCATTACCCTCGCCCATCTTCCCGAGTCGGTGCTTGGCCATACAAGATCTCCAGACGTAGCCAACAGTGCAGCGACCCTTAAAGAAGCCCGGGAACAGTTTGAAAAGGATTTTATTCGCCAGAAACTGACGGAGTTTGATGGCAATATTTCCCGTACCGCAGAAGCCATTGAAATGGAGAGATCGAACCTCCACCGTAAGTTGAAGGCTTTTGGCATCGAGTACAAGAAACCCTGAATAGTCATTTTCTCTATAAAAAAAGGCCCGTCGAAAAATTCGGCGGGCTTTTTGTGCTTATATTGAGATTATTTACCAAGTGGCCGCTTTTTGAAACATCAGGATCGGAGCATGAGGCTCTACTTCAGTTCAAAAGCGACCTTGATGATGACCTGATACTCACTGACCTTGCCATCGTCACCGATATGGCCGCGAATGTCCTGAACCTCGAACCAGGAGAGCTTCTCCAGAGAATGCTGGGCCTTGCTGACCGCCTGTTGGATGGCCGCCTCGATACCCGCACCTGAAACCCCTATCACTTCTACCTTTTTGTAGGTCCTGCCCTTTCCGTATGGCATTGACTCCTCCTCTCGTAAAACGCCAGTGAAATCCTTCACACAATTGGAGTGTAGCACCTCGGTCTGTGCTGTAAAGGGGACCCTGAAGAGAGAATATACCCTCAGATGCAGTCCTTTTTTTAAAACCAACTCCCTGGAGCTACCGACGGTCAGGTTTTGAGGATCTGTCTCGGCGACCTATATATCCTTGAATAATGTGGGTCCCTCATCCAAGACAACAAATAAGGACGGCCCAACCTATGGGAAACAGGTTGGGCCGTTCGATGTTCTGGTAATCGTGACTTTTTGGACAAGCTATTTCTACAGTTTCAACGTGTGTAGAGTCCGACCGAATAAAGCACAGCGCAATGAGTGCCGGCGTTTATGCAATTGTTGCAGAATTTAATTAGCTGCCAGCTTTTTTGCCTACGGTCAAGGGCGCCCCCCCTTTAGCCCGCCTCTCTGTCTTACCAACTTAGTTTTTTTGCCTTGATTGTTAAATAAAGATCCCTTTTTAAAAACCAAAAACTAAGATCACTGTCGTTTGTATCACTTAGCCACATTTCGTTCTCGTAAATTTTATCACTACCCTTCCATTGTGTTCCAGACAAGATGCCCTCCCCCTCGCCGGGGTCAATCTTTATCTTCACCTTCGACTTGCTGCTTGTGAAAGCTTTTTCAGACATATATGCTTTTGAGAACTGCTTTAAGAACGTTTCAAACGTTGTAGAGACATATTTATAGTTGAAAAGATATTCTATTGCTGGAGGGTAGAAATTTATTTCATACACCTTGCCTCTGATTTGAGCAATTTCAAAAAAAACATCTTTATAATTATCACCTACCGCCTTAGTCCTGATTGAACCAACCTGGATGGCAAGACTGTTTCCCTTCTTTGTTTTAACTTCTTTCATTAACTCAATTGCTTTTTCTCCGGACATCCCAATGAAAAAGCCCTTGAAGTCGGGTAGAGTGTTATCGGGATTTTCCTGAGCATTTGAAAATACTGGGAACATAGCGAATAAGATAATGAGTGCTGTAAGTATGCGTTTATAATTCATTTACTTCTCCTCTCTTTCAAGTTGATATTTTAGGCTTTCCAACAATTAAAGAGTTTTTACGGTGGCCTCGCGCCGCAAAAACCCTTAATTCTTATCTAGTCACGTATCCAAGTGTCTTAGGCGGACCCGTACAAATTTGCACTTACGAATTGAACCCAGGCATTTAAGGAGGAGCCTCTGCCAACACAAGGGAGTTAAGCAACGGACAAATCAAAACCTATGGCAGCACCCAACCATAACGGTCTTCTCCATGGACTCCATGTAAAGCTCCCCTAAAGTGTTAACTGTCAAATGAACTTCAATATTCCTTAGAATAGTTGGCATGTCAAAGAATTTAGTGCCCTGAAAGTTGGCTTATATGTTTCCCCAATGGGAAAACATATCTTTTTTAAGGGA
>JAIOSZ010000088.1 GCA_021107335.1 Desulfuromonadaceae bacterium
CGCCAGCAGGGAAAGTATAAATCCATCCTTGTCGGTAGACCACACACTGCCGTCTTTGCGCAGAAAAGAGGCGCCGGCGCTTTCTTCGCCGCCGAAGCCGTAAGAGCCGTCCGCCAGGCCGTCGACGAACCATTTGAATCCCACCGGGACCTCCGAAAGGCTGCGTCCCAAGTCGGCCGCGACGCGATCGATCATCGAAGAGGAGACCAGGGTCTTGACCACGGCGGCGTCCTTGCACCATCCAGGACGGTGGCTGAAAAGGTAATTGATGGCCACGGCCAGATAGTGGTTGGGATTCATCAGCCCGGCCGATGGAGTGACGATGCCATGACGATCGAAGTCGGGGTCGCTGCCAAAGGCAATGTCATATTGGTCCTTGAGCTTGATTAACCCTGCCATGGCATGGGTGGAGGAGCAGTCCATACGGACCTTGCCGTCCTTATCGACACACATAAAACTGAAGGTGGGGTCGGGGTAGCCGTTAATCAGTTCGATATCGAGGCCGTACTTTTCCGCGATGGGCTTCCAGAACCCGAGACCGGAGCCGCCCAACGCATCTGCGGCCATATGCAGACCAGCATTTTTGATCGCTTGCATATCAACGACATTGCTGAGGTCATCGACGTAAGGGGTGATATAGTCGTAAGGCACCGTTGTAGGGGCGGCCAGCACTCGCTCATAGGAGAGGCGCTTGACCCCCTTCAGGTCTTGGTGCAGATAACGATTGGCCTGGTCGGCGATGGTCGAGGTGATAGCGGTGTCGGCCGGGCCGCCGTTGGTCGGGTTGTATTTGATACCGCCGTTATCCGGGGGGTTGTGAGATGGGGTGATGACAATCCCGTCGGCCAGCTGTTTGTTCCTGCCCCGATTGTGAGTGAGGATGGCGCGGGAAATGACCGGCGTAGGGGTATATTCAAAATCCTTGGCGATGCGCACCTCGACACCATTGGCTGCTAATACTTCCAGGGCGGTGGCGTGGGCCGCTTCCGAAAGGGCGTGGGTATCCATCCCCAGAAAAAGAGGCCCGTCGGTTCCTGCTCTTTTGCGGTAGTCGCAGATCGCCTGCACGATGGCGAGGATATGAGCCTCGTTAAAGGTGCCTTTTGCCGAAGAACCTCGGTGCCCCGAAGTACCGAAAGACACTAAGTTTGTTGTGTCGCTGAGATTTGGGTGCCGGGTATAGTAATCGCTGATAAGCCTGGGGATATTGGCGAGAATCGATTTCGGTGCCGGCTGACCTGCCAAGGGATGAAACGTCATGCTGCACTCTCCTTAAAAGTAATAACTGATTATCGATGGGCGCCCTTGCCCATTCAGCTAGAGATGTTAACGGCCTTAAGGACACTGTCAAGCGAGGTTAAGGATATCTACCCTGATAAAAAACGGAAGAACCCGACCAATCTAGGTGCCGCCCCCTCACAGGCCACGAATTAAGAAGCCGACTGGCAAAACAAGAGCCTCCAAGTCATAGCGACCTGAAGGCTCTCGTTATTCCCGATTTACATTTCAACACATTCCTGATGATTCAGTCCTGTACGGGCATACATCAGCCTATTCCACCGTCACACTCTTGGCCAGGTTGCGGGGCTGGTCGACATCGGTGCCCTTGAAGACCGCCACGTAATAGGCCAAAAGCTGCATGGGGATGGACATGAGCACCGGAGCCAATTCATCGATGATGTCCGGTACGGTAATCAGGGCATCGACCGTACCAAGGAGGTGCTGCTGCCCTTCCGTCACCACAGCAATGACACGGCCATCACGGGCCCGCACCTCTTCGAGGTTAGAAACAACCTTTTCCAGGGTGGCGTTATGGGGGCAGAGGAAAACCACCGGCAACTGCTCGTCGATGAGAGCAATGGGGCCGTGCTTCATTTCGCCGGCCGGGTAGCCTTCGGCATGAATGTAGGAGATTTCCTTGAGCTTGAGCGCCCCCTCCAGAGCAATGGGATACTGATTGCCCCGGCCCAGATAGAGGAAGTCGCTGGCGTTCATAAAGGTCTTGGCAATGGCCTCAATCTGCTCGTCCAGTTCCAATACCTCTTCGATTTTACGCGGCAAGGTCAGCAAAGCATCGGTGAGCTCGATGCAGCGTTCGGCGTCAAGGGCACCGCGCGCTCGGCCAAGCCGCAAAGCGAGCAGGTAGAGGGCCACCAGCTGAGTGGTGAAAGCCTTGGTCGAGGCGACGCCGATCTCAGGCCCGGCGTGGGTATAGATGACCCCGTCGCTCTCCCGGGCGATGGACGATTCGACCACATTGCAGATGGCCACGGCCTTGCCGCCCTTGCTTCGTGCTTCGCGAAGAGCCGCCAGGGTATCGGCGGTTTCGCCACTCTGGCTGATAAGAATGGTTAGGGTGCGGTCGGTGACCAACGGATCGCGATAGCGAAATTCAC
This sequence comes from Desulfuromonadaceae bacterium, assembly GCA_021107335.1. Taxonomy (GTDB): domain Bacteria; phylum Desulfobacterota; class Desulfuromonadia; order Desulfuromonadales; family Syntrophotaleaceae; genus Syntrophotalea_A. Next base: position 2,397 of record JAIOSZ010000088.1, read on the forward strand.
TGGCGATATCGACCTCAACAGGCACCCGAGCCAGTTTTTCGATGAGAAACTTGCCGGTCAGGGCGGCATGCCAGGACGTACCGCAAGCCACGATATACAGGCGGTCAAACTGACGTAACTGCTCGTCGTCGAGCTGCAAGCCCTCAAGGTAGACGTCGCTATGTCCGTCCTTAACCCGGCCAGCCACCGTATCGACAATGGCCCGTGGTTGCTCGTAGATCTCCTTAAGCATGAAGTGGCGGTAGCCACCCTTTTCTGCCATCAGCGGGCTCCAGGTGATGGTCTTGGCGGTCTTGGCCACGGGCGTGCCGGCCAAGTCGCTGAAGCGAAGGTCACCGTCGTGATAGACGACCATCTCCCCCTCTTCGAGAAAGATCATCTCCCGCGTATGGGAGAGCATAGCCGGGATATCGGAGGCGACAAAAAACTCGCCCTGGCCCTGACCGACCACCAGCGGCGAGCCGAGTTTAGCGGCGATCATCTTGTCCGGTTCGGCTTCGCAGATTATGGCCACCGCATAGGCACCACGGACCTGACTCAGGGCCTGGCGCACCGCGGCTTCAAAATCGCCGCATTGACGCAAATGCGCATCGATCAGGTGGGCGATGATCTCGGTATCGGTTTCGGAGCTGAACTCATGGCCCTGGGCTATCAGCCGGGCCTTGAGTTCGAGATAGTTTTCGATGATGCCGTTGTGCACCACAGCCACCTGGCCGGAGCGGTGGGGATGGGCATTGGTCTCCGAAGGACGGCCATGGGTTGCCCAGCGAGTGTGGCCGATGCCCCGCACCCCTGTCAGGGGATTCTGAGCGAGTAAGTTTTCAAGTTCAGCCAACTTGCCCTTAGCGCGGCGAATCTCAATCTTGCCACCATTGAGAATGGCGATGCCGGCCGAGTCGTAACCACGGTATTCCAGCCGCCGCAGACCGTCGATAATAATGGGCGTGGCCTGCTGTGGGCCGAAATATCCTACGATACCGCACATAAGCGTGTCTTCTCCTGAACTGTAAAAGGGCTCAAGCCATAGCTGACCTGGGCCGCTGACAAATAACAACTATGTGATGCACTCGCAAAAACTTGCAAGAGGGCTAATCAAAAAGTTGGTCCTACAAGGCTTGGGGTTATTCAGGGATTCCAAGTATACATCTAGTATATCGTGGTCCTGAAAAAACGCCGTATGCGGACTTTTTGCGACGCCATCATTTTTTCTTCTTCTGCTTGCGCAGGACCCAGCCTTCAATGGTCTTTTGCGGGCTGCGAGACAGGGCCAGGGAATCGGCCGGCACATCCTTGGTGATTGTTGAACCGGCTCCGACCAGACTGTTACGGCCGATGCGCACCGGCGCCACGAACTGGGTATCACTGCCGACAAAAACATCGTCTTCGATGATGGTCTTGTGCTTGTTGATCCCGTCGTAATTGCAGGTGATGGTACCACAGCCGATATTGACCCGGGCTCCCAGCTCGGCATCGCCGATATAGGTCAGGTGGCTAGCCTTGGAGCCTTCACCGATATAGGCTTTTTTGGTCTCGACAAAATTGCCGACCTTATTATGACCGGCGAGGACCGTACCGGGCCGCAAATGAGCCATGGGACCGACATCGCTGTGGGCACCAACCTGGGACCCTTCGAGGACCGAACCGGTCTTGAGTCGCACTTGATCACCCACCTGGCAATTTTCAACAGTGACCTGGGGCTCGATGACACAATCCTGACCGATGCGAGTCGCACCCCAGAGACAAACACCGGGATGAATGATCGTATCGGTACCGACTTCAACCTGTTCGTCGATATACGTTGCCGCCGGATCGACCAGGGTGACTCCACCCAACATGTGTCGTTCATTGATGCGCTGCCGCATAAGAGTAGCCGCCTCGGCCAACTGTACCCGGCTGTTAATACCCATGGCTTCAGCGGGATCATCCATCACCAGAGCCCGCACCTTACGGCCGTCCGCCCGCAACCTAGCCAGCACATCGGTCAGATAATATTCACCCTGAGCATTGTTGCAACCCAAACCGCTCAGGATTTCAAAAACCAGGGGAGCTTCGAAAATATAGATGCCGGTATTAATTTCTCGAATAGTCCGCTGCTCGTCCGTCGCGTCCTTTTCTTCGACAATACCCAACACCTCGCTACCATCCCGCAATATACGGCCGTAACCGAAGGGATCACCCATGGTAGCAGTCAGCACGGTGGCCGCCGCCCCCTCGCTGCAATGATAGTCGAGTAACTGCTGCAGAGTCTCCTGACGCAGCAGCGGTACGTCACCGCAAAGCAACAGCAGAGAACCGGAAAAGTCAGCCAACGCCGGCCGAGCGCTCAGCAAAGCATGGCCGGTACCAAGCTGTTGTTCTTGCACGGCAAAATCAACCTTCTGGTCGGCTAGACACTTCCTGACCTCTTCACCGCCATGACCAACCACCAGCACCGTCGGTTGGCAACCAAGACGAGCAGCCTGCTGCACCGGATATTGCACCATCGGCTGACCGTTGAGTTCATGCAGCACCTTGGGCAGTGCCGATTTCATACGGGTTCCCTTACCGGCCGCCAACACTACAGCGGCGAGTCCCTTTGCATCCATAGCTTCTCCTTCCTTAGAAAAACTTCAACAGCAAATTATCCCGAAAAGCCCGGCCCTAGTCAAGACCGATTTTTTTCGGTTAAATGCCAGCCATTTGCCCCTAGGAAAAGAACGCGCTTTGTTTTAGAATCACGATTCTAAAAAGGAGAGTCTTCTATGCCAGAACGCCAGATTCTACTTAGCGCCCTGGATAGTATCGGGGCAGATTTACGGGAATTGGAAATTCTCTACGAACGGTATTTTTCCGGAATGGAAAAACGGGAACCGCTACGTCAACGGGAAGAGTTACAAAAGCGTCTGCGCCAGTTCATCAACCGGCGCATCATGAAGACCGACCTGCGCTTTCGCTACGAAAGCCTGGCGGCCCGCTACCACACCTATATCGGCCACTGGGACCGGATTCTGCGGTTAATGGACGAAGGGCGCTACGAGCGTCACACCGGCAGTAAGCGCCCTGCCCCCATGCTCGATCAAGGCAAGACCCATCCGAAAAACGACAATGAAGCGACCTACCAGCAAATGCTCAAAGCCCACCAAGAATGCGCCCTGGGTCAGCCGGCACCGAGTCGCAAGCAATTCAACGCTTACCTCGCCAAACAACGGTCCTCGTTGGCAGAAAAGTTCGGCAGTTAGGATATAGAGTTCCGTGTCGTTACCGACAAGGGCAGACCGAAGATCACAGCCCGTCCAAAAAAATCCTCTTCCACGAACTGAAAGCAACCGCCGCGCCGCCGATTATCTCTTATGCAACCTCTTTTTCGCGTTCTTGATAGCGTGGCCGCTCACAGATAAACGCTTTGATTTCAAGAACTTCAGGAATTCGTCCAGCCACCCGTAGCAGATCATCGACCAGCAGGGCCGGCGAGACATAGACCCTATTGTCAATCATCTTGCGCACATCGCGATAGAGATGAACCTCCGCCTTGACCCCCAGTTGCGACAGAGCATCACGCACATTACCCAGGGTCTTTTCACAGATTTCGCTACATTCCGGCTTGCAGATGATATCGATACGCATAACGTCCTCCGGCTCTCTGCGGGAACTGCTATTGCCAACGAATGATGACCTTTTTTGTTATATTATACTCACCCTATCAGGTTTCACAACAATTTTTCAACATCGCAGCACTTTTTCGCCTAGGAGGCTGCCGGACTAACGAGCCTAAACGACAATAGCCGCCCATAAAAGGGCGGCTATCGAGTTCTTATATTAGTATGTATAGGGGGAGGGCTCAGGGCACCGGTAGGCGATCGGCACCGCAAGTGATTTTCAAGGCCCGCTTGACTCGAGCCATAAGGCGAACCAAATTGGCCGGCTTGGCTACAAAATCAAAAAAGCCCATCTCCAACAAGCGAGCCTCTTCATCCGGCGAAGCCTTGATCGACAGAGCTATCACCGGTATATCCCGGGTCCCGCTGTTGGACTGCAACACACGGAAGAACTCGATGCCGCTCATGCCGGTCATGCCAGGATCCACCAGAATCAGATGCGGACGTTCCTTGAGCACTGCCTTAAGAGCCGCCGATCCGCTGTCGAACTGGACACTACGCAAGCCTTCTTTTTTCAGGTTACCCTGAAAAGCGGCACGCCACAGCTCCTGATCGTCCACTACCATGACGGTCAATTCCTCGGCCAACTTACCCTCGACGACCTTGATGTAGTGCTTGCGAATAGCGTCCTGCACTTCATGGGGGGTAGTCAGAAGAGGCACCACGCGCATGCCGGTTTGAAAGGAGACGTTGTCAAGGGTCTCTAGATCGAGAGGATTGGTGATGGCCAGATAAAGAGCCTTTCCTTCCGCCTTAAGGGGGAAGATGCCCTTTTCAAGTGCCGTATCGCAATCAATCAGACCAAGCACGTCTTCAGGGAAGGGGTGCTTGCTGATATTGCTGACCGTCTTGCAGTTGAACTGCCGGGCCAAAATCAGCACCACATCCCGATCGCTGATGATGCCCATTTCCTCTAGAACTTCACCAAGCCGCATGTCCGAGATCTTCTGCTTCTCCAGCGCCTTGCTCAAAGTGATCTCGTCGAGCACCTTTGCATCTACCAGAATTTCACCAAACCGTTTGCGTCGTGGCATCGTATTCTTCCCTAAAGATTAGTACTTTCAGTTCTTGGCGATGCTATCACAATAATCGGTAATTATTCAAATTAATCCGACCACTGGATCAAGTTTCGGGGTCTCCGGCCGCTTGGCCAGTAACCTTAACCAGCAACTGCTGATCGGCGACCTCGACCGTGACCAGAGCACCGCGTCCGATCTCGCCGCCAATAAGTGCCCGGCCGATACGGGTCTCCAGCTGATGCTGCAGGTAACGCTTCAGGGGGCGAGCCCCATAAACGGGATCGTAGGCCTCCCGGGCAATAAACTCCCGCGCCTCGTCACTGATTTGTAAATCGATCTGGCGATCGCTCAGGCGTCGGCCCAGTTCGGCGACCAGCAGATCGATAATCGCCTTAATCTCCTCGCGGGTGAGGGGCTTGAACAGTACAATATCGTCCACCCGGTTGAGAAACTCAGGCCGGAAGTGATGGCGCAACTCGGCCATTACCGCCTTAACTGTCTCCTCTTGCAGGACACCTTCTTCACTCACCCCTTCGAGCAACAGCGGTGAGCCGATGTTAGATGTCAGAATGATCACCGTGTTCTTAAAATTGACGGTCCGGCCCTGAGCATCGGTCACCCGGCCGTCGTCGAGAATCTGCAACAGCACGTTGAAGACGTCTTGGTGGGCCTTTTCGATTTCGTCGAAGAGAATTACCGAATAGGGCTTGCGGCGCACCGCCTCGGTAAGCTGCCCCCCCTCTTCATAGCCGACATAGCCAGGAGGCGCCCCGATCAGCCGACTTACGCTGTGCTTCTCCATATATTCAGACATGTCGATACGCACCATATTGTCTTCGCTGTCGAACAGGGCCTCGGCCAGAGTGCGGGCTAACTCGGTCTTGCCGACCCCCGTTGGGCCGAGGAAGATGAAGGAACCGATGGGCCGCTTCGGGTCCTTGATGCCACTGCGGGCACGAATCACCGCATCGGCTACCAGTTGCACCGCCTCGTCCTGGCCGATAACCCGCTGATGCAGAATCTGGTCGAGCTTGAGCAGCTTCTCCCGCTCCCCTTCCACCAGGCGGGTAACCGGAATGCCCGTCCAGCGGGAAACAATATCGGCGATCTCTTCTTCTGTGACCTCTTCCCGCAGTAGCCGCGCGGCCCCCTGCTCACCGGTTATGTCCTGTTCCTGCGCTTGCAGTGAATGCTCGAGTTCCGGCAGGCGACCGTGACGCAACTCCGCTGCCCGGTTGAGGTCGTACTCACGCTCCGCTACTTCAATCTCCTGGCGGACCCGCTCGATCTCTTCACGCAGCTTTTGTACTTTTTTGATGCCTTCCTTTTCGCTGTCCCACTGGGCCCGCAAAGTATCGGCCTGATGCTTGAGGTCGGCCAACTCTTTGCGCAAAGCCGCCAGACGTTCCTGACTGACCAGGTCCTTCTCTTTTTTCAGGGCCGCCTCCTCGATCTCCAAACGCATCACCCGGCGAGTGACTTCGTCGAGATCGCTAGGCAAGGAGTCGATTTCGGTACGGATCATGGCACAGGCTTCATCAACCAGGTCGATGGCCTTGTCCGGCAGGAAACGATCGCTGATATAGCGGTCGCTCAAGGTCGTCGCCGCGACCAGGGCGTTATCCTGAATACGCACGCC
>JAIOSZ010000261.1 GCA_021107335.1 Desulfuromonadaceae bacterium
GTTTCCATAAATCCCAATCTTCTAATGCTTTATTCCTTAAATTCTTATGCTTATAAGCTGCTTTTTTATATTTCTCTATAGTTTCCCAACAGGCTTCCTCAATGAGGTTTAAATCTCGTTTCATCGCCCCTAGCAAATTTTCATGTAAAGTTTCTTCGTCCTCGTGATGAGTCATGACTAAGCGTTGACCATTGAGAACTCCTTGCTTTTTACACTCTGAGTTGTTACGCGATGGAAAACGAGTTTGAAAAAATACTTCACAAACGACTTCTCCACTCCCCAGAATAAGACCTGCTCGAGAAATGAGCTTTCTCCAGTGTATAGACGCGGTGCTCTTATCGGTAATTGTGTCGACACTCTCAATATGGTCCTCAATAAGATCGTATAATCGGCGAATGTCTTTTCCGCCAAGGTCCTCTAGTGGAGCGCCAAAGATGGCCCTTCCGTCAGGGTGAACACTAAGTGAAGCCAACATCAGGCGAGTCTGATTGCTAATCGTTGCGTCTAAGGGAAGAGGAGCGTCTATCAAAGCTGCCTCAAGAAGGCCTCCTCTTGCGATCCCGAGTTCGCCAAAATCGTATCGATGGGTATCGATTTTTTCATTGCCTCTCCTTCGTTTTGAGATCGGCACGATTGCTATATTTTTTCGCCAAATGAGTTTTCCCATTACCTATCTGCTTAACTCCATGGTTTTTCAATATTTTTTCCAGGCATGTCAGTAAGTGAATAAAACTATTGTAGCATAATACATCGTAATCGCCATGTACGGCAATTCTCTCGCCCTGCTCTACCGCTCGGCAGAGACGACCCACAGCAGATTCCATGTCGGCCATCAGCAGCGGATCGGGCATGGCCGCCAAACGGCTAGAAAGATACAAGCGGCCCTGATCAAGATCGGCAATACCTCGCTGTTGCAGCAAAGCAGCGACCAGAGGACTGACTTGAAGTTTTTCGACCAGGTCTCTGGTCAGGTCCGCATTGACTTCGCCGCGAAAATCCCAAAGATAGCGCAATATCGGAATCATAGAGATCCTATAAAAAAAAGCGGGCCGGAATTAGAACATTCCGGCCCGCTTGGTTAAATCAGTAAGCCGACCGTGTGGACGACCGGTATTGTGCGATCAAGCGTTAGCCTTGGCTTTAACCCGGGCCCGATGGTTATGCCAGAAAATTAGCAGCGGGCTGGCAACGAAGACCGAGGAGAAGGTCCCGATGAGCACCCCGATGAGCAGAGCGAAGGCAAAGTTGTGAATCACCCCGCCGCCGAAGATAAATAGGGCCAGCACCACCAGCAAAGTTGTGCCAGAAGTGAGCAATGTGCGGGATAGGGTCTCGTTGATGGAGCGATTGATGATGAATTCGAGTCCCTGCTTACCGTGCTTACCCTGGTTTTCGCGAATCCGGTCATAAACAATAATGGTGTCGTTCAGCGAATAACCGATGATGGCCAGAAAAGCGGCGATGATCGGCAGATCGATCTCTTTACCCGCCAGGGAAAAGATTCCAAGAGTGATCAACACATCGTGAACCAGGGCCAGAATAGCGCCGACAGCAAACCGAAATTCGAAACGCCAGGTAACATAGATAAGGATACCGATCATGGCATACAGAATGGCCATCAGGCCCTTTTGACGCAGGTCCTTGCCAACCTGGGGCCCGACCATTTCGGCTCGTCGAATCTCCGCCATATCGGCCCCGTAGGTAGCATCCAGGGCACCACTGATGGTTTGGGACAGCCCCTCCAACTTGGAACTGGACTCTTGGGCCCTCAGCAGGTACTCGTTGGCTTCATCGCCAAACTGCTGCACGGTGAGACCGCGTAAATCGAGATCCTTCAGCGCCGCCTTGATGTCCTTGGCGGTGGTGACCTCGACAAACTTGACCTGCACCAGACTACCGCCAGCGAAGTCGATACCGTAGTTAGGTCCCCCTTTGGCAATTAGCGATACCAGGCCGATGAGGATCAAAACTGCGGAAAAGATTACCGCCATACGCCGCTTGCCGACGAAGTCAAGATTGATATCCGGTTTGATTAATTCCATGCCGCCCTCCCTATATGCTCAGCCGCTTGATGTCATAGCGGGTCAAGAAGAAATCGAATACCAGTCTCGAGACAAAAATTGCGGTAAACAGTGAGGCCAGAATACCCACCGAAAGAGTCACGGCAAAGCCTTTGACCGGACCGGTGCCAAACTGGAAGAGCACCACCGCAGCGATCAACGTTGTGACGTTAGCGTCGATAATGGTACGGAAGGCCTTGGCATAGCCGGCTTCCAAAGCGGCCCGAGCGGTCTTGCCAAGGCGTAATTCCTCTCGGATACGCTCAAAGATCAGCACGTTGGCATCTACCGCCATGCCGATGGTCAAAACGATACCGCCGATCCCCGGAAGGGTCAGGGTCGCCTTGAACATACCAAGCAAAGCCATGACGAAGACCACATTGAGTATCAACGCCATGTTGGCGACGACACCGAACAGTTTGTAGTAGAAGCCCATGGTCAACAGCACCAGCAACACGCCGATGGCAACCGAAATCTTACCGCGCTTGATGGAGTCTTTACCGAGAGAGGGTCCGACGGTACGGTTTTCGAGAATTTCAACCGGTGCCGGCAAAGAACCGGCCCGCAGGACGATGGCTAGGTCGGTGGCTTCCTGTCCGGTGAAAGAACCGCTGACCTGGGCGCTGCCGCAGGAGATGCGCTCGCGAATCACCGATGCCGAATAAACGGTATCGTCCAGGACGA
>JAIOSZ010000164.1 GCA_021107335.1 Desulfuromonadaceae bacterium
TGCAGCATGGGAATTTCAATGACTGTCCCCATCAGGAATTGGACGTAGAAGGGCGTGGCGATGGAGCCTGCCACCAAGCCGATGACGGTCATCTTGATGGCTGCATTGATGTCCCCTTTGGCAAAACCGGTCCAGGTGATGGTCATGCCGCTGGTTGGCAACAGAGCGGCCAGCAACAGACCAAGGGCTACTAAGGGTCTGTCGGCAAAGAACCATTGCCCCAGTCCGTAGGCGATAAACGGAATCAGGGCAAAGTTGATAATTTGGGTAACCAGTTGGCAACGCAGGCCGGCAGTGGAAAAGACCTTGTCAATCTGAAGGTTGACCATCATTGGATACACCATGAGAAATGTCAGAGGCACAATAGTGTCCCTCAGGTTCGCCACCGGCAACAGATAACCGGTTGCCAAGCCGGCCAGCATCATGGCTGGGATTGTCCAAATCAGATGTCTTTGCAAATAGCTGAGGATCTTCCACATAAGGCCTCCAAGGATAAGTATAATGTTAGCCACCGGAGAAGTATAGGCGTGTCGTGATGCCATGAAGTTTCGGCTCTAAGCTACTGTTGCCATTTCTAAGACTTCTTCAAGCAGCACACCGGCCAGCCTTACGCACTCTGGACATGAAAGCTTTTTCCCCGATCGAATTTCCCGGCAAGTTAGCGCGCCACCGGTAGCTTTCGCAAACCTACTGGCAATCTTTGCCCCGTTTTCTTTACCCGATATAATTTGGGCAGCATAAAGAGCACCGCATAATTCTTGCGGCGCGTTACCTTGTCCACATCTGCTCATTTGCTCAGTCAATTCTTTTTTTGAGCCGGATATTATCTGCCAGGCTTTGGCGATAGCTTGAGCACAGTTTACTCCTTTGTTCTTATATAAAAATACGGCTGTAGCTGTCATCAGTAGTAAATCTCCTTGTGGGTAATAGAGGCCTGGGCCACTTTGCGCAGGAAGTTAGCTTCCGCACCGACTGCAGGGTCGTTGACCATCACAATCCGATTAGTTTCTTCCATGCACTAGCCTTGATTGCTGAAAACCATATATAGCATTTAGCGTATGCAGGTAGGCTGAGCAAAGCCTTTTTTAGCAAAATTGTGATGTCGGCTTGCAATGACCTAGGTAACGATAAATAGGCAGGCCGTCGATGGAAAAGCTGGAAATGCTGAAAATAGGGTAGGAGGCGCTGTAGGTCGAGCTAATAGTCAAGAGCCCGATGGGAAAGCGAAAAACCTAACTCCAATTGTTAAGAACTATATTCCAATATCTTGTATTTACAGGGGGTGTTTGTTTCTAGCTTTTAGGTTTGTCTCCATGTTTATTGAACTAAAACCCCTTACGGGGCACACTGGAGGCAAAATTCCCAACGTTGCATACAGTAGAGTCAGATAGCGAGTAGGGTGGGGCTGAAGATTTAGGCTGTACACAGTTTGAAAATTTTGCAAATGGTCAGGCAGTAAGGGGAAGAACACAACCTGCCTCGGCTGGGTCGACGCGATCACCCGCCGGATGACAGCAGCAGAGCGCCCAGTGTGACAATGACCAGGCCGCCGCCTACGCCGATAATTCGACCGGCAACGACCACGCTGCGAGAAGTAGACAGAATCCGCAGCAGAGCGCTGCGCGTTACAATGGTGGCGACCGCAGAGAGGGTAACGGTCAGTGCCATGCCCAATGCCAGGGCCAGCATGGCCAGCAGGCCGGGAACAAGCAGTTGTTGGCTTAGAGCGAAAAGCAGGATGAGAGCCGCACCCGGGCAGGGGATCAGCCCCGCAGCAGCAGCTACCCAACAGAGACTTTTCAGATCGGCCTTTGGGTTATGGGGCACGAGTGCTTCCCGGTGCGGCAGAAAGGTTCGCAGTGTTCGACAGGTGAGCAGAATGCCAATGAATATGAGCAGCAGGGCCGAAACTTTGGGCAACCAATGGTCTGCGGAAGTGAGTAGGCTGCCGGCAGAGATATGCAAAAATGCACGACCTACCAGCAACAGAAACACGGCTGAAAAGACGTGTGTAAAGGCAAAGAGAAAACCAAGCTGCATCCCTTGTGTCAAGGTGCCCGGTCGATTAAGAAAATAGCTGCCGACAAGTGCTTTGCCGTGACCTGGACCCAGTGCGTGAACGATTCCGTAGAGAAAGGCCATCCCCAGGAAAGTCCAAAAAGAGGCACCCTGCGGATCGTCGCGCATGCCGCGCGTCAGTCTTGTCAATTTTGCACGTAGCACTTTTTGCCAGCGGACCAGGCGATGCAGAGTCTTATGGTACATGCGACGCCATTCAGGTGGCTGGCTGGAGTGCATCTCCGTTGATGCAGCATAGGCCGCCGATTGTGGGCAGGATGGGATGGCGGGGCAGATAAGGATCAATACAGTTACATGCAGCAGCGGCAGCAAACGCATCATTTGATTTGAAACTCCAGGATAATGCCGTCGGGCAGCAGGGGGGCCTGGGGAAAACCTGCGTCCTGGGCCAGTGTCTCTTCATGGCGCAGGGAAAAATGGTCGATGGGCCCCCGGTAATCGACTTTTTCTGAAATCAGGGAGAGATCGGAATAGTACGTCGGGTCGTACACAGTCAGACTGACTTTTTGCGGGATCTTCCCGGCATGTACATGGCATGGGATGAAGAACGAATAATGGGCCTGGCCGTCTTTCAGGGCGGCATGGAAGCTGGTTATTTCGGTGACCGGGTAAGGTTGGCCGTTGACAAGGACATGGGTAAAATAGGCATGATTTGCCAAGTTGTCGAAGGCCCCTGTTTTGATTTTGGAGATCTCCCGGGAATCGAAAAGCTGATCATGATTTAGATCTACTTCTTCCACCAGCATTTGCGTAAACATTTCGTCGAACGCCCAATCGAAGGCGATGCCGGCCAATCCCTGCTGATCGAAGACGAAAGTGAGGCCATAGTCGACAAACACATGGGGATGGGCGTAAACCGGGGGAATGCAGGTTGCTAAGAGTAACAGGGCGGATATGAGCAGGCTATTCATGAACGTCGATTTGCAGACGGTTTTCTGATGAAGGATCATGACTGAAACCCTGTTGGTCAAAGATGGAAGTCTGATTTTTCAGCGAGCGCCATTCTAGTATGAAATAATAAAGGGCCAGCCAAGTGCTGGCCCTTTCACCCCTGTTGTTGAATCCCAGGTCAGAACTCGAAGGCGAGCTGTGCGGTGGCCAGATCCCGCTCGTCGTCATTCTCGAATTCACCGTGCAGATATTCGAGGGCCAGAGTGGTGTACTTGAAAAGACTGTAGCTGGCGACGATGCCGTACTGCTCGTCGGGGAGCAGATCGCCGAGGTCGTCGCCGCCTTCGTATTTGGTCGCCACGGTAAGGGCGTCGGTAACGGCGCAGCCGAGTTCGAAGTTCCAGGTTTTTGGCTCGAGACCCCCAAGGCCCGGATCAGCGTCATCGAATTCGTCGAGGGCGCCGACGTATTCGGCGATCAGGGTCCAGCGCTCGTTCAGGGTGGCGATGAGGAAGGCGGCCAGGCCGTCGACTTTGTTGTCGATAAACGCATCCACGGCGGCATCTTCAGCGGCGTCCTCGATCGTGTCGGTCAGCAGGTCGCTGTCAGCGATGTTGGAAATCCAGGATAGGCCGGTGGCCAGGGCCAGGCCGGGAACCGACTCTTCCGGCAGGGTGAACACACCGCTGGCGACGAAACTGTCGATATGGTCGTCCTGGTCTTCCTCTTCAAGGTCGCCGTTGAAGACCCCTAAGGACAGGTCGAACAGGTCGTTGGCATAGCCGACGACGGCTGCCGATTCGCGGGTTTCCCCCAGTTCGAGGGTGTTGGGATCGCTGATGAAATGGGTCTCGAAGTTCCCGAAGGGGACGTAAATCTTGCCGGCCTGCAGGTAGAGGGGCAGGACATCTTCACCGTCGAGACGAATGAAGGCTTCGTCCACGTCCAACGGTTCAGTTTCGTCCTCTTCCCACAAAAGCAGCACCTGACCGGATACGTGCTTGATGAAATCGATGTCGATCCCCAGTTCCACCGTGGCTAGCGTAAGATCGCTGGAATCCTCGTCATTGGCGGCAGGATCGTCGTAGTCAATGTTTTCGTATCCGGCCTCCACTTCGATCAGGCCGCTCAGGCTGATTCGTTCGAACCAGCGGCTCATGTCGGCTATGTCCATCGCTTCTTCCAGTTTTTTGACCCTCTCGGGCAGCCCGGATTCTTCCGACGTCTCGACTGCGAAGGATAGGGCGGGAAGGGCGAGGCCCAGGATCAACGTTAGCAGCAAGCTCCATGTTTTGACAGCATACTTCACGTTAGTCTCCTTCTTGCATTGCTTTTCAAATATTCTCCTTCTGAGGCACAGCTTGGCTGCAGCCGCAACAACCGCCGCTGCATCGATTCTTGCCGGGTGTACTGAAAATTTTTCTCAAATGACGTATAACGACCACCGTTGAAACCAGAACGATCGCGGTAACCAGTATCGTTTCCATGGCCGATCTACGCTCCGAAAATGCCGCTCGAACCGATCTGGTAGACCAGTACGGCAAACCCGAAGGCGAGGGTGGTCGTTAT
>JAIOSZ010000179.1 GCA_021107335.1 Desulfuromonadaceae bacterium
GACTTAATCGATGGTCAGTTTAAAGGGACATCAGTGTGGTGCTGTCTTTCTGTAAGGCCAGCGAGCAAGGCAGAAGGTAGCCGTTTGCCGAGGCCAACAGAGCGGCAATCGATTCAGGAGGAACGGGCTTGCTGAATAGGTAACCCTGCATTTCATCGCAGAGGTGGTCGGTCAAAAAATCCCGCTGACAAGGTGTCTCAACCCCTTCAGCCACGACCCGTAGCCCAAGGCTTTTAGCCATGGCGAGGATAGTGTGGACGATGGCCGTATCGTTTTCGTCGACCAGCAGGCCGTCGACAAACGACCGATCGATCTTGATTTCGTCAATAGGAAATCGTTTCAAATAGCTCAGGGATGAGTAGCCGGTGCCAAAATCATCCAAGGAAATCAGCAACCCAAGTTTTTTCAGTTGCTCCAGTTTGGCGATGTGTACTTCTACATCCTGCATCAGGACGCTCTCCGTTAACTCCAAACCCAGGTAATGGGGGGCCAGCCCGGTACTGTCAAGAATCCGTTCGGTTTTTTCGAACAGACCCTTCTCCAGAAACTGTTTACCTGAGATGTTGACCCAGACCCGTATCGTAGGTAAGCCCCTTTCCTGCCAGGCTCTGGCTGTGCGACAGACTGTCTCCAGAATCCACTCGCCGACTTCCTTGATCCAGCCTGTTTCTTCCAGGATTGGTACGAACTGGTCAGGAGGGATTGGGGCAGCCCCTTCCGGAGTCCAGCGCAGCAGGGCTTCCAGACCGATAATCCGGCCGCTGGCGGTTTCGATTCGCGGTTGGTAGTGCAGATGAAAGCTTCGATTGATTACTGCCTGCTGAAGCAGTTTTTCCAGTTTCATCCGTTGCAGAATGCACTCTTCCATGCTGGGGGCGAAGAAACTGAAGCAGTTTTTACCCTTTTTCTTACTTTCGTACATGGCCGTATCGGCTTTTTTTAACAGTTCGTCATCGCAGCTGCCGTCTTCAGGAAACATGGCAATGCCGACGCTGAAGCTGGTCAATATCTCGTTGCCTGCGATGGAGAAGGGCTGCTCAAAGGACTGCACCAGTTTTCTGACCAGCCCCATAACCCCCTCGGTGCTGTTGACGTCTCGCAGTACCATGATGAATTCATCGCCATAAAGGCGGCCGACCGTATCGGTATTGCGCACCGTTGCCGAAAGACGGCAGGCTACTTCCTTAAGCAGAAGGTTGCCACCGTCGTGACCGAGGGTGTCATTGACGGACTTGAAGTTGTCGAGGTCGAGTAGAATGACCGCCAGGTGTTGCCCGTGACGTTGCTCAAAGGCGATCGCCTGTTTCAGACGGTCCAGAATCAGAGTCCGGTTGGGTAGACCGGTCAGGCTGTCGTAATTGGCCTGGTGAATCAATTGCTGCTCGATCAGTTTGCGCCCGGTAATGTCGCGGATCACCGCCAGCACGAACCGTTCCTCGCCGACTCTTCCTTCAGAGAGGGATAGCTCGGCAGGAAAAGTTTCGCCGTTTTTGCGCATTCCTTGCAATTCCAGGGTTTTGCCCACGGCCATCGGCGGTTTGGATCCGGCAAAGAAGCTGCGGATGTACTGGCTGTGGGCCAGATGATAATCGTCAGGCATCAGCCTTTCTACCGGCAGGTTAAGGATCTCCTTTTTGGAGTGGCCGAAGATGCGCTCCGCCCCAGGATTAAAGAGGGTGATGTGGCCGTTTTTGTCGATGGCCACCATGGCGTCCTTGCTCGATTCAACGACGGTGCGGAACAGGGTTTCGCTGCGGCGCAGGGCCGATTCGGCCTGCTTGATTTCGGTGATGTCCCAGAATACCTCAAGCACCGCAGTCGGGTGCTGTTGCTGGTCCCATTCGATGACATGTGACGAGGTCTTTAAGGTATGTACCTCACCCTTGACGCTAGAAACAGTGAGGATATGTTGGTGAGGGTTGCCATCCGCCAGAGCGGCCTTGGTAGGGCAGGAAGAATGTATGAAACCGGCCATGTCCAGCTCGTAGAGGGCGCAACATTTCTTGCTGAGCAGCACTTCGCCGAAGATATTGTGTGCGGCCTCGTTGGCCCAGACGATGTTGAGATCCTTGTCCACCACCCGGATCGGATCGTTGATGGAGTGAAGAATCGCTTGCAGTTTTCTCTCACTTTCGCGCAGTGCTCGTTCCGTTTCAATACGATGGGTGATGTTGCTGGCCTGTTCGACAACGGCGTCGATCAGGCCTTCGTCGTTTAATAGAGGAAAGGAGCGAATTTCCAGAGAACCGTGTTCTTGGGTGTGTTTGATACGGTTGGTTGGTTGACCATTAGCGAAAACGTCCCGCACATGGCAGGTTTCGCACAGGGTGTTTTGTTCCGGGTAGAAGGTTTCGTAGCAAAGGGCACAGTTTAGGCGCTTCTCTTTGGCTACATGGGAAAATATGCCCTGCCAGTTACATGCTTGAACGCGATAGTCCCGGTCGATAATTGTCAGGTGGTCCGGCATGTGCTGAAATGTTTTGTTAAGGAGGTCGTGCTGCCGATGAAGCTGAGTCAGTTCCCCGGTTAGTTTGCGCAGCCTCAGTTCGACAAATGCCCAGGCCAGGAGGGCGAGGAATCCACTTAATGCGAGGGTGCGGCCCCGGCTGAAATCTGACCCCAGGTGTGCCTGCAGCCATTCGTGCAGAATCATACCGCTCGGGATAAGGGTCAGGGCAAAAAGCAGCGAGAGGCGGCGCAAAAAAGCGTTTTTCCACTTTTGGCGGAATCGGGATGTCACGGCCATCTGCCTCACGGGGTTAAAAGCAAGGTTGAGCAGATCGCCACCGATAGTGGGGACTGCACATCAGTAATGCCAAACTGGACTGAAAGCTTACGGTCCTTACTATATATCGAACCACCTGAGAATTCCATTACTGTTTTTTTAAACAGCGTGTAATTACAAGTATTTAGCGGTTAGTATGGAACGATCATTTAGTGGTGACAAGACTCAAACTTGTAACCGACCCCGTAAACCGAATGAATCAGCTCTTGGCCGGCTGCCGCGCCAGCGATCTTTTTGCGCAACTTTTTGATGTGGCTGTCGATGGTGCGGTCGCTGACGATACGCTGGTCGGGGTAGATTCTTTCCATCAGCTGAGGGCGGGAAAACAGTCGTCCGGGGTTGGCGGCCAGGTAGTGCAGCAGTTTGAACTCCACTGCGGTCAAATCGAGATCCTGGCCATCGAGGACGGCTCGGTAGGTCGCTTCATTAAGGGTTAACCCTTCGGTCTGAACGGTCTGCTGACCCTGGCTGCGGCGCAACACCGCCTTGGTGCGTGCTACAACCTCCCGGGGGCTGAAGGGTTTGCAGATATAGTCGTCGGCGCCCAATTCCAGTCCTAGCAGGCGGTCGATTTCCTCCACCCGGGCGGTGATCATAATGATCGGCACATCGGAAAAGGCCCGAATCTCTTTGCAGATCTGCATGCCGTCCTTACCCGGCAGCATCAGGTCGAGCAGGATCAGGGCCGGTTGCTCTTCTCTGACCCATTGCACCACCTTGAGACCATCGTGCAGGCAATGGGTTTCGAAGCTGGCCTGACGCAGATAATCGACTAGAATTTCCGCCAGTCGCTCCTCATCTTCGACAATCAA